>NZ_SRLW01000210.1:0-17779 GCF_006518215.1 Myxococcus sp. AB025B | reverse complement strand
GCGTTGGGGCGCGGGCCCGCGGGCTGGGCCGGGGCGGCGGGCTGGGAGGGCGCGGCCGGGCGGTTGAGCTGACCGAGCACGTCCTCCTTGGTGATGCGGCCGCCGGCGCCGCTGCCCTTCAGCTGGCTGACGTCGACCTTGTTCTCCTCCGCCATCTTCCTGGCGGTGGGGGTGATGCGCGCGTCGGACGCGGCGTCCTGCGCGGGCGCGGCGGCGACGGGCGCGGCCGCCGGAGCGGCGGGGGCAGCGGCCGCCGCGGGCTTGGCGGCGGGAGCGCCGGCACCGGCCTCGATGAGGCCGAGCACGTCGCCCACGCGCACCTTGTCACCTTCCTTGAAGGCGACCGACGCCAGGGAACCGGCCGCGGGCGCGGGCACGTCGATGGTGACCTTGTCGGTCTCCAGGACGACGAGCGGCTCGTCCGCGGACACCGCGTCACCCGGCTTCTTGTTCCACTTGCCGACGACGGCCTCGGTGATGGACTCGCCCAGGGGGGGTACTTTCAGTTCAACGGCCATTCTTGGTCCCTCGGAAGATGGCTTCCTCGATGATGAGCTGCTGCTCGATTTCGTGAGTCTTCGGGAAGCCGGTTGCGGGGCTGGCGGCCTCCGCGCGCCCGATGTAGCCCAACTTCACGGGTTGCTGCGAGCGCGACGACACCAGGTCATGCAGGCGCGGGAACATGAAGTGCCACGCGCCCGCGTTGCGGGGCTCCTCCTGCACCCAGTAGACCTCCGCGAGCCTGGGCAGCTTCGCCACCAGGTTCGCCAGCTCGTCCGCCGGGAACGGGTAGAGCTGCTCCACCCGGACGATGGCGATGCTGTCGTCCTTGCGCTCGTTCCGCGCCTTCACCAGGTCGTAGTACACCTTGCCGCTGCACAAGAGCAGCCGCGTCACGCCCGCGGGCGCCACGCTGTCCAGGATGACCTCCTGGAAGCCGCCCGTGGCCAGCTCGTCCACCTTGCTGGTGGCCTCCGGCCGGCGCAGCAGGCTCTTGGGCGACATGATGACCAGGGGCTTGCGCACCGGGCGCACCACCTGACGGCGC
The DNA here is from genome assembly GCF_006518215.1 of Myxococcus sp. AB025B. Classification (NCBI taxonomy): domain Bacteria; kingdom Pseudomonadati; phylum Myxococcota; class Myxococcia; order Myxococcales; family Myxococcaceae; genus Myxococcus; species Myxococcus sp. AB025B. The sequence goes on along the minus strand of NZ_SRLW01000210.1, from coordinate 16,731 downwards.
AGGAGGTGGAAGATCTGCGCGGGCGTCGTGGGGTAGCAGACCTGGATGTTGTCCTCGGCGGACAGGTCCAGGAAGCGCTCCAGGCGCGCGCTGGAGTGCTCGGGGCCCTGGCCCTCGTAGCTGTGTGGCAACAGCAGCGTGATTCCGCTCAGCCGGCGCCACTTGCTCTCCGCGGCGGCGATGAACTGGTCGATGATGATTTGAGCGCCGTTGGCGAAGTCGCCGAACTGGGCCTCCCAGAGGGTGAGGCCGTCCGGGACGTCCAGGCTGTAGCCGTACTCGAAGCCGAGCACGCCCATCTCCGACAGGGCGCTGTTGACGACCTGGAAGCTGGCGCGGCCGGTGGAGAACTGCTGCAGGGGCGTGTACCTGGCGCCCGTCTGCACGTCGTGCAGCACCGCGTGGCGGTGGCTGAACGTGCCGCGCTCGCAGTCCTGGCCGGACAGGCGCACCGGGTGGCCCTCGGAGAGCAGCGTGGCGTACGCCAGCGACTCACCCTCGCTCCACTGCAGCTCCTCGCTGTCGAGCATGCCCAGGCGCTTCTTGATGACGGTGCGCTCCACGTCGCGGTGCACGTGGAAGCCCTCGGGCACCGTGCACAGCCGCTGGAGCGCGTCGCGCAGCTTCGCCTTGTCCACGGCGGTGGACACCTGGGGCGCGTTCTTCACCGAGCCGCCCTGGTAGGCCTTCCACAGGCCCTCCAGCGCGCTGGGCTCCTTGAACTCGCTCTCCTGGCGCGCGCGGGTCAGCGCCGCGTCGAACTCCGCCAGGCAGCGCTGCTTGATGGCCTCCGACTCCTCCGCGCTGATGCGGTTGCCGTCCGCCAGCGCCTTCGCGTAGCGCGTGCGCACCGTCGGGTGCTTGCGGATGATGTCGTACATCGCCGGCTGGGTGAACGAGGGGTCGTCGCCCTCGTTGTGGCCGTAGCGGCGGTAGCAGATGAGGTCGATGACCACGTCGCTGTGGAACGTCTGGCGGTACTCCGCCGCCAGCCGCGCCACGTGCACGCAGGCCTCCGGGTCATCGCCGTTCACGTGGAACACGGGGATGTCCAGCATCTGCGCGATGGCGGTGGCGTAGATGGAGGAGCGCGAGTCGTGGGGGTCGGTGGTGAAGCCGACCTGGTTGTTGATGACGACGTGGAGCGTGCCGCCCGTCGTGTAGCCCTTGAGGCCCGACAGGTTGAGCGTCTCCGCGACGACGCCCTGGCCCATGAAGGCCGCGTCGCCGTGGATGAGCAGGGGCATCACGCCCACGCGCTCGGTGTCGCCGAAGCGCTCCTGCTTGGCGCGCACGCGGCCCTCGACCACCGGGTTGACGGCCTCCAGGTGGCTGGGATTGAACGCGAGCGACAGGTGCACGTTCTTGCCCTGGCGCGTGGTGTGGTCCGACGAGAAGCCCATGTGGTACTTCACGTCGCCGCGGCCCAGGTAGGCCCGGGGGTCCTTGGGGCCGTCGAACTCGCTGAAGATCTGCCCGGGCTGCTTGCCCAGGATGTTGGTCAGCACGTTGAGGCGGCCGCGGTGGGCCATGCCGATGACCACCTCCTTCAGCCCCAGGCCGCTGCCCACCTCGGCGATGGCGTCCAGCATGGGGATGAGGGCCTCGCCGCCGTCCAGGCTGAAGCGCTTGGCGCCCACGTACTTGGTGTGCAGGAAGTTCTCGAAGCCCTCCGCGTAGGACAGCTTCGTGAGGATGTGGCGCTGGTCCTCCACGGAGAACGCGGTGCGGTTCTCGCTGTGCTCCATCCGCTGCATCAGCCAGCGGCGGCGCTCGCTGTCGAGGATCTGCATGAACTCCACGCCGACGCTGCCCGTGTACGTGCGGTGCAGGCGCGCGAGCAGCTCGTCCAGCTTCACCTTCTGCTGCGGGAAGACGTGGTGCGTCTCCACTTCCTGCTCGCGCTCCTTGGGCGAGAAGTGGCCGTCATCCACCATGCTCACGTCCGCCACGTGGGCGAGCGCGGGGCGCGGGCGGTTGAGCGGATCCAGGTCGGCGCGCAGGTGGCCGCGCAGCCGGAACGCGAAGAGCGCCTGGTCCACCTTGGACTGCAGCTCCAGCGCCTGGGCCTGGGCGGTGCTCTGGGCGGCGACGGGGGCGGCCGCGGCCGGCGCGGCGGCGGGGGCCTGGGCGGCTCCCGCGGCCTTGCCGTTGCCCTTGCCGGGCGCGACGGCCGCCGCGGGCACCTCCAAGAGCTTCGTGCTGAAGATGGGACGGCCGGCGCCATCGTTTCGCTCGAAGATCTCTCGCCAGCTTGCATCCACGCTGGCGGGGTCCTCGAGGTAGCGGGCGTAGAGCCCCTCGATGAAGTCGATGTTGGCGCCGGAAAGGAACGAGTCCTGGAAGTTCGCCATGGCGGTGTTGTCTTTTACTGGATGACCGCCCCGTTGGGGGTTTTTCGAGGCGTCTTTGTTGGGCCCTGGCGGCACCCCAGGGGAGGGGCCTGTTCAGGGGAGCAGGCCAAGTCATGCCGCTGTTGAGCCCAGCTTCACCTGGGAACAGCCCGACACCCGGGGACTCCCAGCACCCGTTTCGTCCCGTTTCGGTCGAAAGGAGTGCTAGACAGCCCGCTCCCCCATCCCCTTCTCCCTCCCACGAGGCCGCCTCACATGCTGCTCCAGGGCAAGAAGCTGCTCATCACCGGGGTGCTCACCCCCCAGTCCCTCGCCTATGGCATCGCCGAGCACGCGCTCGCCCAGGGCGCGGAAATCCTCCTGACGGGCTTCGGCCGGGCCAAGTCCCTCACCGAGCGCAGCGCCAAGCGCCTCAAGCCGGGCATCGAGGTGCTGGAGCTGGATGTCACCAACCCCGAGCACTTCAAGGCGCTCACCGCGTCGCTCAAGCAGCGCTGGGACCGCGTGGACGGCGTGCTCCACGGCATCGCCTACGCCCCGGACGACGCCCTGGGCGGCAACTTCCTCAACACCCCCTGGGAGAGCGTCCAGACGGCGTTCCGCATCTCCGCGTTCTCCCTCAAGGAGCTCGCGGTGGCGTGCGCGCCGCTGATGCCGCCGGGCGGCTCCATCGTCACGCTGGACTTCGACAACCGCGTGGCGTGGCCCATCTACGACTGGATGGGCGTGTGCAAGGCCGCGCTGGAGTCCACCGTCCGCTACCTGGCCAGGGACCTGGGCCCCAAGGGCATCCGGGTCAACGCGCTGGCGGCGGGCCCCCTGTCCACCATGGCCGCCAAGGGCATCCCGGGCTTCAAGGCGCTGGAGGCGGGGTGGGGTACCCAGGCCCCACTGGGCTGGAGCGCCAAGGACAGCCACGACATGGTGTCCAGGACGGCGTGTGCCCTGCTGTCGGACTGGCTGCCCTCCACCACGGGCGAAATGATCCACGTGGACGGTGGTTATCACGCCGTGGGTGCGCCACCGGTGCCCCCGGAGTCCGTGGCGGGCGGCCAGCCCGCAGGCACCAAGCCTCCGAGCGAGTAGGCGTCACCCGCTCCCGGCGTCGAGGTCATCCGACACCTGCCCGCCCGCCGTGAATGCGGACAGGTCCCCCCGCTTTCTCCCGTGAGAGCGCTCACGGTAGAGTCTCCAACGTTTCGCAGGGGACGGCCGCATTGGCCCAACCCCTGCGCAGGAGCCGTGGCACCGTGAGCACCAACAGCACCAACATCTTGCTGGTGGACGACAGCCCGACCGTTCGGAACATCGTCAAGATCTACCTCATGAACCTCAAGGTAGGGACGGTGGAGGCGGAAGATGCATCTCGTGCGCTGCAACTCCTCAAACTCGTCCCGGTGAATCTGGTCATCGCGGACATCAACATGCCCGGGATGGATGGCATCACCTTCGTCAAGGAGGTCCGGGCCAGCAAGAACGCGCAGCTGCGCACCGTGCCCATCCTGCTGCTGACGGCGGAGAAGGACGTGGCCCTGCGCCAGCGGGGCACGGAGGCGGGCGCCAACGCGTTCATCCAGAAGCCGGTCTCCCACCACGAGCTGACGGAGACCGTCCGTCAGTTCTTGACCAAGGCTTGATGCCGTGAGCCTGCCGTCCCTGCTGCTCGTCGACGACAGCGACGCCATCCTGGCGCTCGAGCGCGCCATCCTCTCCGGCCACTACACCATCCACACCGCGAGCAACGGCCGCGAGGCGCTGGAGAAGGTCTCCCGCCTCAGGCCCGCCGCGGTGCTGCTGGACCTGTCGATGCCGGAGATGGACGGCGACGAGGTCCTCCAGCGGATGAAGGCGGACCCGGCCACGTCGGACATCCCGGTCATCATCATCTCCTCGGAGAAGTCGCGCGCGGAGGCGTGTCTGGGGTTGGGCGCGGAGACGTTCCTGGCCAAGCCCTTCCGCGCGGATGAGCTCCTGCACGCGGTGGGGGAGGCGCTGGCCAACTCGCGCCGCCGCGCGCGCACCGGCTCGCTGCTGGTGCTGCGGGTGACGGTGGGCACGCTGGAGTTCGCGGTGCCGCTGGACGCGGTGCGAGAGGTGCTCCTGCACCCGGCGACGCGGCCGTTGCCCACGGCGCCCTCGTACCTGCGCGAATACGTGGAGGTGCGCGGCGAGGCGCTGTGCGTGCTGGACGTGGCGCGTCGCCTGAGCGTGGAGCACTCGCTGCCGCGCGTGGAGCGGATGCTGGTGGTCATCCAGGTGGACGGGGTGGCGCTGGCGCTCGCGGTGGACACGGTGAAGGACCCGGAGGAGTACGCGGCGGCGGACATCGACCGGCGCGAGCGCGTGGGCGGCACGGACCATGGTCCGCTGCGCGAGGGGCTCATCGGGATGTTGCGCGCCGGGGGGCACCTGCTGCCCATCCTGGATCCGCGGGTGTTCGTGGCGCGGGGCCTGTTGCAGGACCTGCCCAAGATGGTGGAGGCCGCGGAGGCCAGGCGGAGCGCATGAGCGCAGAGCTCGACCCGCGGCTGCTGACCCGAGCGCGGGAAGTGGTGTCCTCCATCACCGGCTTCCGCGACGACGCCATCGCCTCCGAGGCCATGGAGCGCGTGGTGCGCGGGGAGCTCGCGCGCGGGCGCTCGTCGGCGGACCTCCTGGGGGAGATGCTCTTCCCCCAGTCGCCCTTGTCCGGGACGCTGGTGCGCGCGGCGCTGGTGGGGGAGACGTACTTCTTCCGGCAGCCCGAGCACTTCCGCTACATCTCGCAGGTGGGCGTGCCCGCGGCGCTGCGCAAGGGCGCGCTCGCGCTGCGCGGCTGGAGCGCGGGCTGCGCCACGGGCGAGGAGGCCTACTCGCTGGCGGCGGCGCTGCTGGCGTCGGTGCCGCACGGCTTCCCGGTGGAGGTGCTGGGCACGGACCTGCACGAGGCCAGCCTGGAGACGGCGCGGCGCGCGTCCTACGGCACCTGGTCGCGTCGCGAGTCGGCGCCGCGGCTGTTCCCGCTCTACCTGGATGCGCCGGAGCGGCAGGTCACCATCCTCCCCGTCGTGCGCCGCATCACCACCTTCGCGCAGGGGAACCTGCTGGCGCCCTTGCCCGAGCGCTTCGGCCGCTTCGACTTCATCCTCTGCCGCAACGTGCTCACGTACTTCTCCCCGGCCGCGCGCGAGCAGGCCATCTCGCTCTTGACGCGGGCGCTCAATCCCGGCGGCTTCCTGTTCCTGGGCGCGGTGGAGGCGGACCGGGTGCCGCCCGGCATGGTGCGCGAGGGGCCGCCGGAGCTGCAGACCTTCCGCATGCTGGCGCCCGGTGAGCTGAGCACGCCCGTGCCCGCGCCGCGCCCGGTGGAGCGCGCCGAGCCGCCCGCGCCGCTGCTGCGCAAGCCCAAGGCGACGCCGGTGCCGGTGGTGCCCGCGCGGGTGACGCCGCCGCCCCCGCCGTCCCGGCTGCACCTGGAGGCGCTGGAGCGCATCGAGGAGGGCGACGTGGAGGGCGCGGCGGCGGTGCTGGAGTCGCTGGTGCGTCAGGCTCCCGACTACCTGCCGGGGCTGCTCGAGCTCGCGCTGCTGCGGGAGCGCACCGGGGCGCGCGAGGCGGCGGTGCCGCTGATGCGCGCGCTGCGGGTGCGCGCGGAGCGGCTCGCGCCGGACCACCTCGTGGACGGGCCCGAGGCCCTGCCGGCGCGGTTCTATCAGGCGTCCGCTGACGCCTACCTCAATCAAGGGGCCCTCGAATGAAAATCCTTCCCAGAAGCATGGAGGAGGCCCAGGAGCAGGAGGCCGTCGAGCTGCTCGAGCGGCGCGCCTCGCGTCTGCGCGAGCAGGCCGAGACGACGGTGGAGGAGGCGGTCCACTGGATCGCCGAGTTCCCACTGGGCGAGGAGCGCTACGCGCTGTCGCTGGAGATGCTGCGCGCGGCGCTGCCCCTGCGGATGGTGACGCCGGTGCCGCTGTCCTCGCCGCATGTGGTGGGCGTGCTGCGCTTCCAGGGCCAGGTGCTCTCCGCGCTGAGCCTGGCGTCCATGCTGGGCGGGCACGGCTGGCGGCAGGACCCGGCGGTTCTGCTGGTGGTGGACCGCGGCGACGGCGAGCTGTGCGCGCTGGACTGCGAGGCCATTCCGCGCCCCACCACGCTGCCGGCGAGCGCGGTGGAGGCCGCGCGCGTGCGGGCCGAGGGGCCGGTGATGGAGGTCTTCACCCAGGACCGGCAGCTCATCCACCTCATCGACCTCAAGCGCCTGTTCACCACCCGCTCGACGGGAGGACGCAATGCCCGTTGACCCGATGCTGCAGGGACTCGTCACGGGGTTCGCCGTCGAGGCCCAGGAGGTCATCCAGAAGGTCACCATGGACCTGCTGGAGCTGGAGCGCGAGGGCCTGGACTCGGGCGCGCTCGCGAAGCTCTACGTCCGGCTGGGCCGGCACCTGCACACCCTCAAGGGCAGCGCGTCCAGCCTGGGCCTGCAGGACCTGGGCGACATCGCGCACAAGCTGGAGGACGCGCTCGCGCCGCTGAAGGCCACCACGCAGAAGATGCCTCGGTCCGTGGTGGACGTGCTGCTGCACGGCCTGGACCTGTTCATGCTTCGCGCCCAGGCGCACGCGGATGGACGCGGGGACTCGCTGCCGGACCCGGCCGCCGCGCTGGCGCAGCTGGTGGCGGACGGCCCCGCGCCGGAGTCGGTGGGCGCGCAGGTGGCCGCGGGCTCGAACGGCGCCGCGGAGCCGGAGACGAACGGCGCCTCGGAGGACGCCGGGGCCCAGGAGCTGTCGGCCCAGCAGGACCCGCAGGCGGAGTCCGCGGACACGGGCTGGCGCGTCAGCGTGCGGCAGGTGACGGCGCTGATGCGCGAGGTGGAGCGGCTGCGCGAGGTGCGGCTGCGCGTGGAGGAGCGCGGCCGCGAGCTGGACCGCGTGGTGACGGTGCTGGCCAAGCAGGGCCTGCTGGCGGAGACGGCCGAGGCGCGCACGCTGCTGGCCGGCACGTCGCGCTCGCTGCGCACCGATGGCGAGGAGACGAGCGACATCGTCGACGCGCTGGAGGAGGGCCTCAAGGCCATCACCACGCGCCCGGTGCGCACCATCCTGGACCCGCTGCAGCGCATGGTGCGTGACTTGTCGCGCCAGCTGGGCAAGGAGGCGCGGCTGTCGGTGGTGGGCTCGGAGCTGTCCTTGGACCGGCGCCTCCTGGAGAAGCTCCAGGGCGCGCTGGTGCACCTCTTGCGCAACGCCGTGGACCACGGGCTGGAGATGCCGTCCGAGCGCGAGAAGGCGGGCAAGCACCACGAGGGCGCGCTCACGCTGCGCGTGGAGCAGCAGGGCAACCTGCTCTTCCTCGAGTGCGCGGACGACGGCGCGGGCATCGACGTGACGCGGGTGCGCAAGGTGGCCGAGTCGCGCGGTGTCATCGCCTCCGACGAGGCGGAGCGGCTCAACGAGAACCAGCTGCGTGACCTCATCTTCCGGCCGGGCTTCAGCACGCGCTCGGACGTGACGGACACGTCGGGTCGGGGCGTGGGCCTGGACGCGGTGCGCGCGTCGGTGGAGGGCCTGCAGGGCCGCATCGAGGTGAACAGCACCCCGGGCCAGGGCACGCGCTTCGTGATGACGCTGCCGGTGGACCTGGGCAGCTCGCCCGTGTTGGTGGTGCGCGCGCTGGAGCAGCTGGTGGGCCTGCCGATGCTCGCGGTGGAGGCCACGCAGCTGGCGCGCGCGGACTCGCTGCGGCTGGGCAAGCGCAAGGCGCATCTGGAGTACCAGGGGCAGCTGTTGCCGGTGGTGGACCTGGGCGCCAGGCTGGGCCTGCGCGCGCTGGCGCCGCCCGCGGAAGGCCAGCCGCTGCTCATCGTGCAGAGCGGAGGCAAGCGCGTGGCGCTGGGCGTGGACGCGGTGGTGGGGGACCGCGACCTGGTCATCCGGCCGCTGCCCTCCGAGGTCCGCGACGTGCCGGCGTGGCAGGGCGCGGCGACGCTGAGCCGAGGCGAGCTGCTCCTCATCTGCCGGCCGGACTGGCTGGTGACGGAGTCGGGCCAGACGCAGGTGACGGCGCAGCGCCGGGCGCTGGTGGTGGACGACTCGCTCACCGCGCGCGCGCTGCACCGGGCCATGCTGGAGGCGGGCGGCTTCAGCGTGCACCTGGCGGCCAGCGGCGCCCGCGCGCTGGACCGGCTGGCGACGGACACCTACGACGTCGTCATCTGCGACCTGGACATGGAGGAGATGGACGGCACCCAGCTCATCGCCCGTCTGCGGGAGAAGCGGGAGACGGCGTCGCTGCCGGTCATCCTCGTCTCCGCGCATGACAGCGCGGCGGCGCGGGAGCGGGGCCTGGCGGCGGGCGCGGATGGCTACCTGAGCAAGCGCGAGTGCGCCGCGGGCCGCCTGCTCGCCGAGGTGCTCGACGTCATGAGCCGCAGGGGAGCGCGCGCGTGAACAACCGACGCCCCATCCGGGTGCTCGTGGTGGACGACTCGCCCACCATGGCGAACACACTGACGGCCCTGCTCACCGAGGACCCTCGCATCGAGGTCGTCGGCCGCGCCGGGGACGGCAACCGCGCCGTGCAACTGGCGCGCCTGCTGCGCCCGGACGTCATCACCATGGACCTGCTCTTGCCGGGCCTGGACGGCCCCAGCGCGATTACGGCCATCATGTCCCAGGCCCCCGCGCGGGTGCTGGTGGTGAGCGCGGTGGCCGAGCAGCGCGGCGTGGACCTGGGCTTCCAGGCGATGAGCGCCGGCGCGCTGGAGCTCATCGGCAAGCCCAACGTCACCAACGTGGAGGAGCTGCGCCGGTGGGGGCGCGACCTGGCCCACTCGGTGTGCCTGATGGCGGAGGTGCCGGTCATCTCCCGGCGCCAGCGCGCCAACGTGGTGACGCCGCCGCCCATCGGCGCGCGCGTGGACGTCTTCGGCGTGGTGGCCTCCACTGGCGGCCCACCCGCGCTGGCGGAGCTGCTCTCCAAGCTGCCCAAGGATTTGCCCGTCCCGCTGCTCATCGCTCAGCACATCACCGTGGGCTTCACGCAGGGCATGGTGCGCTGGCTGTCGCAGGTGACGCCGCTGACGGTGGACGTGGCGCGGGACGGCGAGCGGCTGGAGCCCGGCCGCGTGTACTTCCCGCTGGACGGGCACGACCTGCTGGTGGACCCGGCGGGGCTGGCGCGGCTGCAGCGCAGCAAGGGCGGTCCGTGCCCCAACGGGGACGTGCTGCTGTCGTCGCTCGCGGCGTCGTTCGGTCGACGCAGCGGCGGGGTGGTGCTCACCGGCATGGGCGAGGACGGCGCGCGCGGGCTGCTGGCCATCCGCAAGGCCGGCGGTGTCACCTTCTCCCAGGACGAGGCCACCTCCGTGGTCTACGGCATGCCCCGCGCGGCGCTGGAGATCCACGCCACGGACCAGGGCGTGCCCCTGGCCTCGGTGCCGGAGCTCATCCTCCAGAGCTGCATCCCCCCCAACTTCCGGGCCGGTGGGCGCGGAGAGGGTGGGGTGGGACGATGAGCCCGTCAGTGCCCCCTGTTCGTCGCGGGCCGCTTGCTGGTAGTCCCGAGTCGTTTGTATTCACCCCGCGCCCTCGCGGGTGTCGTCCCGACGTCTTCCGGGTGGTGATGCCGTGAGCACCGAACAGACCTCGTTCACCACGCAGCTCGGCCAGCAGTTCCGTCAGTCGCTGGGACTGGCGCCGAAGCTCGTCCTCGTCACCACGCTCGTCAGCGCGACGGTGGCCGCCATCCTCACCGGTATCGCCACGCGGCGGCTGGAGGCGGACCTCGTCTCCAGTCACATGGGCGAGGGCCAGCTGCTCGCCCGCAGCCTCGCGGTGGCCGCGGAGCAGGGCGCGAAGATGGGCCTCACCACGCTCCAGCCCCTGCTGGACGTCTCGCGCACCAGCGAGGACGTCGCCTACGTCTTCATCTCGGACGCGGGCGGCAACGTGGTGGCGCACAGCCTGGCGGGCAGCTTCCCGGAGTCGCTCAAGGCGTCCGCGGTGGCGCAGGGCGAGGTGAGCGAGGAGACCGGCTGGGGCGAGGTGCTCGAGTTCGAGACCGAGGGCCGCACGCTGCACGCCTCCAACGTGGCGGCGCCCGTGGCCGGTGGCCGGCTGGGCACGGTGCACGTGGGCATCTCCCGCGACCACATCGACGACCTGGTGTCCGCGCTGCGCTGGCGGATGATGGGCTTCGCGCTGTTGCTGGTGGCGCTGGGCGTGGCGGTGGCGGCGGCCTTCGGGCGCAGCATCGTGCGTCCCATGCGCGAGCTGACGGAGGTCGCCGGCCACATCGTCGAGTCCGGCGACCTGACGCGCCCCATCCACGCCAAGAGCGGCGACGAGGTGGGCCGGCTGGCCAACTCCTTCGCGCAGATGGTGGCCCGGCTGCGCGAGGTGACGCTCAACCTCCAGCAGGCCGCGCAGGCGCTGACGCAGTCCACCGAGCACCTCAACACGTCCTCCACGGACCAGGCGCAGACCATCTCCCGGCAGGCCGCCGCGCTCCAGGAGACGCAGGTCACCGCGCAGGAAATCAAGCAGACCTCCATGCTCGCCGCGCAGAAGGCGGAGAGCGTGCTGTCTGTCGCCGAGCGCGCGGACGCCCTGGCGCGCGCGGGCGAGGCGTCGATTGAACAGACGATGGCGGGCCTCAACGACATCCGCGTCCAGGTGGGCGAGATTGCCCAGAAGATTCTCGAGCTGGGCGAGCGCACGCAGCAGATTGGCGGCATCACCCAGACGGTGAAGGACCTGGCCGACCAGTCCAACATGCTCGCGCTCAACGCGGCGATTGAATCGGTGCGCTCGGGCGAGCACGGCAAGGGCTTCGGCGTGGTGGCGCGCGAGATTCGCGCGCTGGCGGACCAGTCCATCCAGGCGACGACGCGGGTGCGGGAGCTGCTCGACGACATCGCCAACTCGGTGACGGCCGCGGTGCGAATCACCGAGCGCGGCGCCGAGCGCATGGAGGCGGGCCTGGCCCAGGTGCGCACCAGCGGGCAGAACCTGCGCGAGCTGTCCTCCATCGTCCAGGACAACGCCGCCGCCGTCCGTCAGATTGCCGCCGCGGTGTCCCAGCAGAACGTGGGCATCAACCAAATCACCCTCGCGGTGAACGACCTCTCCAAGATGATGGACGAGACGGTGGCCCGCATCGGCTCCACCGGCGAGGCCGCCACCACGCTGCAAATCATCTCCGAGCAGCTCTCCAGCGCGGTGAAGATCTACCGCGTCGAGTAGCGCGGCTGCTGGAAACGTCAGAGGCCCCGACTCCCACGGTGGGAATCGGGGCCTCGTTCGTTTCGAGGGCCTTGCTCGCGCGGCGCTACGCCGGCACGGGCTCGGCGGGGGCGGCGGTCGTCTGGAGGTCCAGCTTGTCGCCGCCCTTGTCCACGTCGTAGCGGGCGGTGCCGCCGTTCTTCAGCTCACCGAAGAGCAGCGCCTCGGCGAGCGGCTTCTTGAGCGAGTTGTCCACGAGGCGGGCCATGGGCCGGGCACCGAAGGCCGGGTCATACCCACGCTCGGCCAGCCACGCGCGCGCGGCGGCCGTCAGCTCCAGCTTCACCTTGCGCTCCTCGAGCATCTTCTGGAGGAGGCGGACCTCCTTGTCCACCACCTTGAGGATGATTTCAGGCGGCAGGCCGGAGAACAGGATCCACCCGTCCAGCCGGTTGCGGAACTCCGGCGTGAAGGTGCGCTCAATCGCCTTCTTCGCGCGCGTCGCGTCCGCGGGCTTCGCGAGGTCGCCGAAGCCGATGGACTTGGTGCTCATCTCCTGGGCACCCGCGTTGGTGGTGAGGATGAGGACGATGTTGCGGAAGTCGGCCTTGCGACCGTTGTTGTCCGTCAGCGTCGCGTGGTCCATCACCTGGAGCAGGATGTTGAAGAGGTCCGGGTGGGCCTTCTCGATTTCATCCAGCACCACCACGGCGTACGGGTGCTTGCGCACCGCGTCCGTGAGCAGGCCGCCCTGGTCGAAGCCGACGTAGCCCGGCGGCGCGCCGATGAGCCGGCTCACCGTGTGTTTCTCCGAGTACTCGCTCATGTCGTAGCGCAGGAACTCCACGCCCAATGTCTGCGCCAACTGCTTGGCCAGCTCCGTCTTGCCCACGCCCGTGGGGCCCGAGAAGAGGAACGAGCCGATGGGCTTCTCCGGCGCGCGCAGGCCCGAGCGCGCCAGCTTGATGGCGCTGACCAGGTCCTTGATGGCCCCGTCCTGCCCGAAGATGACCGCCTGCAGCTCCTTCTCTAGATTTTGGAGCTGGACGCCTTCGCTCGCGGACACGCTCTTGGCGGGAATCTTCGCCATCTTGGCGACGACGGCCTCCACGTCCGCGCCGGTGACGGTGTTGGTGCGCGCACCCTCCGGCTTGAGCTTCTCCGCCGCGCCCGTCTCGTCGATGACGTCGATGGCCTTGTCCGGCAGGAACCGGTCATTGATGTGCTTGGCCGCCAGCTCCGCCGCCGCGCGAATCGCCTCCGGCGTGTACTTCACGCCGTGGTGCTCCTCGTAGCGGCTCTTGAGCCCCTCCAGGATGAGGACGGTGTCCTCGACGGAGGGCTCGGCGACTTCAATCTTCTGGAAGCGCCGCGACAGCGCGCGGTCCTTCTCGAAGGAGGACTTGAACTCCTGGTACGTCGTCGAGCCGATGCAGCGCAGCTTCCCGCTGGCGAGCGCCGGCTTGAGGATGTTGGACGCATCCATGGAGCCGCCGCTGGTGGCGCCCGCGCCGACAATCGTGTGGATCTCGTCGATGAAGAGGATGGCCTCCGGCTGCTCCTGGAGCGCCTTGAGCACGCCCTTGAGCCGCTCCTCGAACTGGCCGCGGAACTTGGTGCCCGCGAGCAAGGAGCCCATGTCCAGCGAGTAGACGATGGCGTTCTTCAGCGGCTCCGGGACGCGGCCCTCGTGGATGTAGAGCGCCAGGCCCTCGGCGATGGCCGTCTTGCCCACGCCCGCCTCACCCACGTAGAGCGGGTTGTTCTTGCGGCGGCGGCAGAGCACCTGGATGGTGCGCTCCAGCTCCTTGTCGCGGCCGATGAGCGGGTCGATGCGCCCCTCCTTGGCCTCGATGTTGAGCTGCGTGGTGTACGTCTCCAGCGGGCTCTTGCGCGGGGACTCACCCTCCTCGTCGTCATCCCCCGCGGGCGCGTGCCCGTTGGCGGCGCCCTCCTCGCCCTCGCCCGCCTCATCCTTGGAGATGCCGTGGGAGATGTAGTTGAGCAAATCCAACCGGGTGACGCCCTCCTGCTGGAGCAGGTAGAGCGCGTGGCTCTCCTCCTCGCGGAAGAGGGCCACCAGCACGTCGCCGCCGTCGATGAGCTTCTGCTCGGCGGACAGGGCGTGCATGGCGGCGCGGTGGAGCACCCGCTCCACGCCGATGGTCTGCTGGGGGTCGGCCTCCGCGTCCTCGGGCAGCCGTTCGACCGTCTCCTCCAGGAAGGAGACGAGCCTCTCTTGAAGGCGCTTGACGTTGGCCCCACACGCCTTGAGGACCTCCCGGGTGCGCGAGTCCTTGGTGAGCGCCAGGAGCAGGTGCTCCAGCGTCAGGTACTCGTGGCCCATCTTCCGCGCCTCTTCCAGGGCGGTGCGGAAGCTGGCCTGCAATTCTTTGGCAATCAGCGGTCCTGCCACGGTTCAACCTTCCTCGGGTTCCATGGACAACCGCAGCGGGAACCCATTGTCCTGGGCCGCGGCCTCCACCGTCTTGAGCTTCGTCTCGGCGACCTCGAACGTATAGACGCCGGCCACTCCGACTCCGTTGTAATGGACGTGCAGCATGATCTGCACGGCATCCGACTCCGACTTGTGGAAGACCTCCTTGAGGACGGCCACCACGAACTCACGCGTCGTGTAGTTGTCGTTGTGCAGAAGCACCTTGTAGAGGGTCGGCTTCTTGAGCTTCTGCTTGGGGGCGGTCTCCGTGGCGACGGAGCCGTCGTTGTCATGCTTCTGCGCCATATTCCTGTCCGACTCCCTCTGATGACCTGGGAAGCGCGCCGTTTCAGGCCACTCCCTTGAAACCTGTCTCCGCCCGCCACTGCGGCAGCCCGCCCTGGACGGCTGCCCGCTCGTGCTCCAGGAAGCCGCGCACCGCCCGGTCCAGCCCCGGGTGGAGCAAGAGGTGGGCACTGTACGTGAGGCGCGGCTCGAAGCCCCGCGTGAGCTTGTGCTCGCCGCCCGCGCCCGGCTCGAAGCGTGTCAGCCCCTGGGCGATGGCCTCGGCCACCGGGTGGTAGAGGCACACGTTGAAGTGCAGGAAGGGGTGCTCCTCGAAACACCCCCAATAACGCCCGTACAGGACCTGGGGCGCCCTGAAGTTGAACGCGCCGGCCACCAGCCGGCCTTCCCGCCGGGCCTCCACCAGCTCGCAGCGGTGACGGAAGCCGGAGAGCATCCGCGCGAAGAAGTCGCGGGTGAGCAGGCGCGCGCCCCATGGATACTTGTCCACGGTGGAGGCGTACAGCCGGTGGAGCGTGTCCACGTCCACCTCGCACAGCGCGTCGCCGCGCAGCGTCTTCAGCTCGAGGCCCTGCTCGGCGGGCGCGCGCAGCTCCCGGCGCACCTGGTTGCGGCGCTTGGAGTGGAAGCGGGCGAGAAAGTCCTCCATCGTCCGGTAGCCGGCGTTGTCCCACTGGTACTGCACGCCCAGCCGCAGCGCGTAGCCCTGGGCCTCCAGCGTGGGCAGCTCCTCCTGGGTGGGGAACAGGACGTGGATGCCGGAGAGCTGCTCGGCGCGCGCGAACTCCAGCGCCCCCTGGTACAGCTCCGCCTCCCGTGCGGCGCGGTCCTCGCCGGGGGCCACCAGGACGCGCCGGCCGGTGGCGGGCGTGAAGGGCACGGTGAGCACCAGCTTCGGGTAGTAGCGCAGGCCCGCGCGCTCGGAGGCGGTGGCCCACGGCGCGTCGAAGATGAACTCGCCCTGGCTGTCGTCCTTGAGATAGGCGGGCGCGGCGGCTACCAGCCGGGAGCCGCGCCACAAGGTCAGGTGGCGGGGGTGCCAGCCGCGCTCGGGCACCGCGCTGCCGCTGTCCTCGAGCGCCGCGAGGAAGGTCCACTCCAGGAAGGGCAGGGCCGCCTCGTCCACGAGCCCGTCCCAGAGGGAGGCGGGGACCTCGTGGATGGAGGGCAGGATGCGCAGGGTGGTGGGCAGCGGGGTGGACATCGGCGGCGCACGGTGGAGCGTGGGGCCAGCCTATAACGACGCGGGCCCCCTCATGCCACGGCCGGCCGGCCCCTACTTGCCGCGTGTCAATTCGGCGGCAAGGAAGCGGCCCGCTTCGGCCATGCCCTCGTCGCCCCGTCGACGTCCCTCCTCGGACTCCATCACCCGGCGGGCCGCGTCGCTGGCGGTGCCCGCCTCCAGGTCCGTCAGCACCAGGAAGGCGCTCCAGGCGGGCGTCACCTCCGCCACGCGGCCCGGGCGCAGCGGGCGCTCCGATAGGGTGCCGGCGACCTTCTCCAACAGCCCGTCATCCGTGAGCCGCTTCGTCTTGCCGCGCATCGCGGTCCACGCCGCGTCCAGCAGCGACGCGAGCATCCGCCCGGACATCGCGGACGTCAGCCGCTGCGCGGCCTCCTCCTCGTCGAGTCGGTGCGCCTGGGCATAGGTGGGCACCAGCTTCGCGACCACGACGGCGCGGGTGGCGAGGTGGGCGAGTCGGGGAGGGTAGGACATGCGCACTCCAGGGCCCGGTGCGGGCCCGGGTTACCAGCGGACGAGCAGACGGTAGCCCTCGGCGTTGCGCTCCTCCACCGTGATTCGCGGCTGGGCGTTCGCCAGCTCCATCATCCGCTCCAGGCCGCCGGCCATCAGGTCCGGGCGGTTGTAGCGGTCCGTGAAGACGATGCGCCGGCCCCGCTCACCCACGGGCGTCATGGTGACGTCGATGTCCGTGCGCCCCATCAGCGCCAGGTAGCGGGGGATGCGCTCCGCCGCGCGCGCGGGGCCAATCATGGGCAGGGCCACCGCCGCCACCCGGCCGACCAGCGTGGAGGCGAAGCCGTCCACGAGCGTGCGGCCCACCCGACGGTACGCCTCCTCGTCCATCAGCTCGCCAAAGACCTCCCGCCTCGCCAGCAGCACCGCGCGCTGGAAGACCTCCACCGGATAGTCCACCTCCGGCCGCTTGATGTCGTAGCCCAGCGCCTCCAGCTCCTCCACCAGCCGCCCGGAGACCTTCAGCCCTCGGACGAACAGCCCCTCCAGCACGCTCGCGGGGATGCGCGGGGCGGCGGGCGCGGTTGACTCGACGGAGCGACGCAGCGGACTCGAGGCCATGTACGGCTCACCGGGGTGCAGAGGTCCTCCCACCATAGATTGTTTCAGGTTCCGCAGCGAATTCCGGCTGTTCTTTTATTCCCGGTTGAGAGGGCGGGTGGACGGGGT
>NZ_SRLW01000020.1:0-56486 GCF_006518215.1 Myxococcus sp. AB025B | reverse complement strand
CCCCGGCAACCCCATGCCCACAAGCCCACGGAAGTCGCGCTCATTCACCCCGACTCCGACGAGGAGGCACCCAAGCAGGCGCCGTGCCAGGGCCCAGGGTGCCCCTTGCGCGCGGGTATCTCCTTTAGATCTCTTGGAACACCGAGTTCCTGGTGGGTACGCCGGCTTCTCGGGCGTCGGAAAAAATGCCCGGACAGGGAACTTTGCTTCCTGTGAAAAGCACTGGGTTGCCGGTGGGCAACCGCGTTCCTACCTTGGGCCGCTCCGGGATGGGGATACGGGGGAGGTGCCAACGTGTACTGGACCATGGGGATGATCCTGCTCGTGCTGTGGGGCACGGGCCTGACGGTGGGCTCCACGGAGGGCTACTGGGTCCACCTGTTGCTGCTGTTCGCGCTGCTCACGTTCGTGCTGGGCGTGGTGTCGCGGGGCCGGAGGACGGCGGTGTCATGAGCGCGGTCCGAGGTCCCAGGGCGGACGGGGTGGAGCTGCCCCGGGACACCGCGGGCTTCACCCGCCGCGAGTGTCCCAGCTGCATGCGCGCGTTCAAGACGCGCCCCGGCCCGCATGACGCCCGTGCGCTGCTGCACAAGCTGCAGGCCTTCTTCACGCTGGAGAACGCGCACGAGGGCGAGGAGGGGCTGCCGGTGTGGCGCTGCCCCTACTGCGGCCACCGCGCGGAGGCGGATGGCTTCCTCACGCCCGCGCAGCAGACGCATCTGGAGTCGGTGGCGCGCGCGTGGGCCAACCACGTCCGCTACGAGCAACTGGCGCACGTCTCGCGCACGCTGTCGCTCAACCCCCGGCCCACCTTCGTCGCCGTGGAGCCCGAGTCGATGCCGGGCCCCATGGACCCGGAGCCGGATGAGCTCCTGCGGGTGATCCCCATGCTCTGCTGCGGCGAGGACGTGAAGCTCCTGTGGGAGTGGGATCAGCTCATCTTCTGCCCCCGCTGCGGCGCCCGGCACGGCGGGCTGAGCGGCCGGCAGCAGATCCAGCTCGAGGTCATCCAGGAGTAGGGCGGGGTGGACTCGGGCGCCGCCCGGCGGCAGGCTCGCGCGCCATGAAGAGCTTCCCCTGGTGGGGGCTTTGGGCGGGCCTGCTCCTCGGCGCGCACGCCGCCTCCGCCCACGACGCAGACATCCTCTACACCCAGGTGCGTCGCACGCCGGACGCCCACGCGTCCCAGGTGCGCCAGGTCCTCACCATGACGGCCGCGACGCTCGGGCGGCTGGTCCCGGCGGGGCTGGACGCGGACTCGGATGGCGCCCTGTCGCAGGCGGAGCTGGACGCGCGCCCCGACGCCCTCTCGAGCGGCGTGTGGGACGTGCTGCCGCTCACCGCGGGCGGCGCTCCTTGCGCGCGCACGGCCCAGGCGGCGCGGGCGGGGGCCACGTTCGTCGAGCTGACGGCCACCTTCACCTGTCCCGAGGGACGGCTGCGCCAGCGCTACGGGGTGTTGTCCGTGCTGCCCTCGGGCTACCGGGTCATCCTGGGCAGCGTGGGGGAGGGCGGGGCGCCGGGCGCGCTGTTCGCGGAGGCGGGCCAGCCCTCGCTCGACATCCCCGGCCCCGGGGAGGTGTCCTCGTCCGCCATCGGAGGTTTCCTCGGCTGGGTGGGGCTGGGCATGCGCCACATCTTCGAGGGCGTGGACCACCTGGTGTTCCTGCTGGCCGTGCTGCTGGTGGGCGGCGGGTTCAAGCGTGTGCTGCTGCTGGTGACGTCGTTCACCGTGGCGCACTCGCTGACCCTGGGGGCCACGGCGCTCGGCTGGGTGGTGCTGGATGGCGAGCGGGCGCGGTGGGTGGAGGCCGCCATCGCGCTGTCCATCATCTACGTCGCGGTGGAGAACCTGGTGCTGCGCGAGCACCGTCACCGCGCGCTCGTCACGTTCCTCTTCGGACTGGTGCACGGCTTCGGCTTCGCGAGCGTGCTGGCGGGCTATGGGCTGGGAGACTCCGTGGTGAAGGGGCTGCTCGGCTTCAACCTGGGCGTGGAATTGGGTCAGGCGCTCGTGGTCGCCGTGCTGCTGCCGCCCCTGCGGATGCTCCAGCGCAGGCCGCGCGCGCACCTGGGGACCGTCCGCGGGTTGTCCGTGGGCATCCTCGCGGCTGGTGGGTACTGGATGGTCCAGCGCGCACTCGGTTGAATCCCGGGGACGCCGTTCCTACGTTGGCCTCGAAGAGGGTAGGGATCGGGGGACGTAGATGGGTGCGAGGCATACCCGGCTGGCCGCGGCACTGGCGGCCGCGTGGGAGGCGGAGGTCGTCTCCGCGCGGCGGATGACGATGCTCGCCGAGCGAATCATGGATGCGCGCATGCGCGCGAGGCTGATGGTGCTGGCCGCCTTCTGCCGGGCGCATGCCTCCAGGTTGCTCGCGCGACTGGCGGCGCTGGGACGGGGGCCGCTACCGGTGCCTCCCGAGGAGATCATCCTGGACCCGGACACCCTGTTGGAGCTGCGGCGCGAGGGAGCCTTCGCCCGCGCGTCCGCCGCCCGCTACGAGGCCACCGCGGAGCTGGCGCGCCAGCAGGCGGACCTGTCCTCGGCCTGGGTCTGCGAGCTCAACCGCACCGAGGAGCAGGACCGCTCCCGGGAGCTGCTCACCATGGCCGAGGGCGCCCTGGCCGGCGCCACCATGGCGAGCCCCGCCCAGGCCGCCGCGCCCGCCGACTCCTGAATTCGAGCGCCGGGGGCGCGCTCTCCCGGTGACAGTCCGGGGGCCTTGGGCGTAGAAATCCGCCCATGGCGAAGGAGAGCTACGACGACCTCATCTTCCAGCTGGGGGACCTGTCCCGCGACAGGCTCCCGGGCAAGCCGACCTGCCCCCGCTCCATGGACCGCGTCTACAAGGCGGAGGAGGCGGTGGTGGCGCGCCGCGAGGAGCTGGCCGCGTTCGAGCAGGAGATGAACGACGAGGATGCCGCCTACCAGGCCTTCCTCGACGAACAGGAGCAGGAGAAGGCCGGCCACCAGGCCATCGTCCGCAAGTGGAAGAAGGCGGTGGATGCCATCGACGGCAAGGTGAAGGACCTGCGCAAGACGCTCGCCAGCCGGCGCGCGGAGCTGCGCTACGCCGCCGACGGCCTCATCAAGCTGGAGAAGAAGATCGCGGACATGGAGCTGACGCGGCAGGACCCCGCCCGCATCGACACCGCGCGCACCAACCTCAAGAAGAACCGCCTCACCCAGATGCGGCTCGGCCGGGAGGTCGAGGACCTGGACGAGCGGCTGGCCACCGCCCTCACCCCGGAGCCCGGCCAGCCCGGCGCCCCCGGCATCCTGGCCCACAAGCGCCTGCTGGAGATGGAGGACGAGGCCGAGGCCCGCAAGGAGGAGCACGAGGCGCGCATGGCGGAAATCGACCAGTCCATCGCCACCCTCGAGGAACAGGTGAAGGCCGCCGAGGATTATCTGGACCAGGCGCTGTTCCTGCTCGGGGAGGACGTGTACGCTCAACGCATCGCTGATCCACAGCTGGCCGCGTTCTATCCCCGGCTCGATCGCGCGCAGTGAGGGACCCTGGCTCCCGTAGTGCTTGACGTCAGGGGTATGTCTGCTACATTGCGCCGCTTCCTGGGGACCGCAGAGTAGTTCGCGGGCCAGATCATTGATTTTATTGGGTTTTTCCGCGCCTACGCGCGCTGGCAGTGTGAGGACGACGTGAAGGGTCTGATTGGCAAGAAGATCGGAATGACCCAGGTGTTCACCGACGAGGGCAACCTCGTTCCCGTGACGGTCATCGACGTGAGCACCTGCCAGGTGGTGGGCAAGCGCACTCCCGAGAAGGATCAGTACTCCGCGGTCACCCTGGGCTTTGGTGAGATCCGCGAGAAGATCCTGAACAAGTGCGAGCGGGGCTTCTTCAAGAAGAACAACGCCCCCTACCGCCGGCACCTGAAGGAGTTCCGCGTCACGGTGGAGGAGGCGACCTCCTTCAACGTGGGCGACGCCGTCAAGGCGGACCTGTTCTCCAAGGGCCAGCTCGTGGACGTCACGGGCGTGACGAAGGGCCGCGGCTTCTCCGGCGTCATGCGCCGCTGGAGCTTCAAGGGTTCGCAGACGAAGACGCACGGTACGCACGAGTACCAGCGTCACCCGGGCGCCATCGGTCAGCGTAAGACGCCGGGCCGCACCTACCCCAACAAGAAGATGCCGGGTCACTACGGCGTGGAGCAGGTCACCACGCAGAACCTGACCGTCGTCGACGTGGACCTGGAGAAGGGTCTCGTCCTGGTCAAGGGCGCCGTCCCGGGCCACAACAACGCCATCGTGTACGTCCGCCCGAGCATCAAGGTGGCCATGCGCGAGCAGCACAAGGCCGCGCGCCGCGCCTGATCCGCTGTCCGAGCGGCTTCGCCTGAAGCCCTCATGACGCCCCGCCTCCGGGCCCGATTCGTCGGGCATCCGGGCGGGGCGTTCGCTTTTCCGCCTCTGGTTCCCCCGCGGTGGGTGGGCACACGTGTGTCCCGCCGTGGGAAGCGTGGTGGACCGTCTTCCGTCCTCGGGGGCCGTCGGGCACCTGGAAACGTTGAGAGGTGGTCGGCGCGGGAGCCTCGGGGTGAAAATAATTCCGCCCCCTGGGCTCCGTGGCTTGTCTGGCGTGGAAGGCGTGTGCACATGGATGCGCCATGAAGGGGCCTGGCCGTCGGTGACGCAGGCGCCCTGGCACACGTCGGCCCAACCCCTTGGGCCGGGCAGGAACCATGAACGCACGCACGCTCCGCGTCTTCGCACCACTGGTGGTCTGGTTGGCGGCCTCGGCGGCCGCCGCGCAGGATGACGAGGCCGTCCTCGACAACGTCGTCGTCCGCAACCGGCTGTACGAGCCGGGTGGCAAGCTCGAGGTGTCCCTGGGGGTGGGGCTGCCCCTCCAGACGCACCTGACGGCGCACTACTTCTTCAACCTCGGCGTCGCCTACAACCTCTTCAACACCTTCGCGGTGGAGGCGCGCGCGGGCTACGCGGCCAGCCGCCACACGGGCCTGGCGCGCTCCATCTCCGAGAGCTTCCTGGCGCTCGAGGAGAAGCTCGTCACGGACGAACTGGAGGACCTCTGGGAGATGAACCTCCACGGCGTGGCGGGCATCCGCTGGGCGCCCATCTACGGGAAGCTGAGCCTGGTGTCGGACCTCCCCGCGCACTTCCAGGCCTACGTATGGGCCGGCGGCGGCCTGGGCAGCTTCCAGCGCAACTCCGTCATCCAGTGCTCGCAGGTCGTCAACCGTCAGGCGGGCGTCTGCGACAACCGCACCTCGCTGGATGACCGGGGCAGCGCGTCGGAGGACTACTGGGTGCGCGAGACGCGCGTGGCACCCATGGTGTCCGCGGCGGTGGGCTTCCGCTTCTTCATCCTCGACAAGCACGGGCTGCGGCTGGAGGTGCGCGACTGGGTGTTCCGCGACAACTACCGCGTCAACCTGGTCCGCGAGGACTGGGAGGCGGGCCGCGTGACGGGTGAGTCCGCGTCCAGTCCGGGCCTCACGCACCTGGTGCAGTTCGACCTCGGCTACACCTACTCCTTCTAGGGCACCTTCGAACCATGCGACCGATTCTGTCCCTCGCGCTCCTCGTCGCCGCGGTGGCCCAGGCGGCCCCTCGCTTCCCGACGCCCGCGGCCGTCCTCGCCCAAGCCGAGGAGGCGCCGTCCGTGCCCGCTCCGGGCGCGGAGACCTCCGTGCCGCCGCCTCCCGCCCCTCCCGAGCTGAAGCCGGAGGCGCCCCGCGCTCCGGCCTCGCGTCCGGAGCCCACCGTGCCCACCGAGGCCGCCAAGGCGCCGGCCGTGCAGCCCGCGCTCGCGCCGGTGGAGGAGGAGCTGCACGTCCAGGAGGACACCGAGCCCGCGGTGGCCGAGCCCGTGCGCGAGCACGACGTGGACGCGCCGGTGACTCCGGAGGACGCGCCGGTGCTGGCCTCGTCCGACGAGGCGCCGCGCACCACGGACGCGCAGCAGCAGCGCTTGGTCAATGGCGCGCCGCTCTACAATCCGAACGTGTCGCTGCACATCGTCCAGAAGAAGCGCTTCGCGGACGAGGGCAAGCACGAACTGGCGCTGTACCCGGCGGTGGTGCAGGTCAACGGCAAGTACACCAACCACGCCGGCACCGCGCTGCAATACATCTACCACCTGCAGGAGAACTTCGGCCTCCAGGTGACGGGCCAGTACAACTGGCACACCAACGAGAGCGGCTTCAACCTGGAGCTCATCGACAAGGTGCGTGAGCAGGCGCAGGCGGCCTCGTCGCTGCTGTTGGTGTGGGGCGCGCAGGCGGGCGTGGAGGTGACGCCGCTATATGGCAAGTTCGCGTTCCTGGACAACAAGCTGGCGCAATTCAGCCTGGTGTTCAGCGGCGGCGCGGGCATCGGCTCCACACGCCACCTCATCCGCCCCGCGATGTCCAACGAAGTGGACGGCCAGCGCTACGATGTGCCGGCGCGCTTCGGCGACACGGGCACCAAGTTCCTGGGCTCGGTGGGCGGCGGCTTCCGGCTGCAGTTCGGTGAGTCCTACGCGTTGCGCCTGGAGGTCCGCGACCTCATCTACACCGCCCGCGTGGACAGGGTGGACGGCTGCAACCTGGCGGACTTCGACAAGATGGAGGCCGCCGCGCGTGACCCCAGTCAGTCGTTTGCTGCTCTGCAACTGAGTAGCAGTTGTGACTATCAGAGGTTCGACGGCGTCGACCGGAAGACGAAGAAGAACTACCGCGACGACATCATCCTCGGACGCGACCTGGTGGCCGAGCCGTCCTCCGACGTGCTCAACAACATCAGCTTCTACGCAGGCTTCTCGTTCCTCTTCTGATTGCGCCATGAAGGCACGACTCGCCATGAAACGACTGCTTCCTCTCCTCGCCGTCCTGGCTCCGCTCGCGGCCAGCGCCCAGGACCCGGGCGGCTACAACCGCGCCCTGGCCGCCTTCAACGCGGGCGACCTCGACACCGCCGCGCCGCTCTTCTTCCAGGCCTCCGAGGCCGGCGGCGACGCGCAGACGCAGGGCAAGGCGGAGTACTTCCTCGCCCAGTCGCTCGCGAAGAAGGGCCTGCCGGTGGCGGCCTTCATCTCCTACGCGGCCATCGTCAACGCCGGGCCCTCGCACCCCTCGTACCTCAAGGCGGTGGAGGGGCTGGTGGACATGCAGCAGCAGCTCGACGAGCAGAACCTCATCCCCAGCATCCTCAACCAGGCGTACTCGGACGACGTGAGGGACCAGTGGGTGACGCTGCCCAAGGAGGTGCTCGCGCGCATCAACTACCTGGTGGGCACGGTGAGCCAGCGTCGCATGCGCTTCGAGGAGGCGCGCTTGCTGCTGGAGGCGGTGCCCAGGGACAGCCGCGTGTACGCCAAGGCGCGCTACCTGCTGGGCGTGGTGCTGGCGGACCCGCGCTTCCCGGGCCGTCCCGGTGAGGGTGAGGCGCTGGACAAGGAGGCGCTGGCCGCCTTCAACGTGGCGCTGTCCTCCAAGGAGCCGCAGGTGGAGCTGAAGGCGACGCAGCACCTGGCGCTCATCGGCCTGGGGCGGCTGCACTACCGCCGGGGCGAGTACGCGGAGGCGACGGCGGCGTATGAGCGGGTGCCGCGCTACACGCGCTACTGGGACCAGGCCCTGTTCGAGAACGGCTTCGCGCGCTTCCAGAACGAGGACTTCGGCGGCGCGCTCGGCAGCCTCCAGGCGCTGCACGCCCCGCAGTTCGCCGGGGCCTTCCAGCCCGAGTCGTGGATCCTCAAGTCCACCGTCTATTACTACTCGTGCCTCTACGACGAGGTGAAGACGACGCTGGCGGCCTTCGACGAGCTGTACGGCCCCATGGCCAGGCAGCTCGAGCCCTTCACCGCCGAGGACGGCGACCTCATCCAGGCCTACAACCTGGTGGCCGCGGAGAACCGCCGCCTGCCGCGCCCGGTGTACCTGTGGCTGCGCAACAACGAGCGCATCCGCGAGGTGATGCGGGTGCTGGCGCGCGTGGACCAGGAGAAGCGCGAGCTGTCCTCCGGGCCCTGGCGCGGCACGCCCCTGGCGACGCAGACGGTGGCGTCGCTGGAGGAGATTCGCGGCACGCTGCTCCAGGTGGGTGGGACGCTGGCCCGAAGCCGCATCCGTGAGGCGGCCGACAACCTGCGCACGTTCTCCGACCAGGCCGAGATCATCCGCGTGCAGACGGCGCTGGATGAGAAGGACCTGCTGCAGGCGGGCCTGGACCAGAAGGCGCTCCTGACGCGCCAGTCGCTCTACCGGCCGAAGATGCCGGGCGCGGCGTGGAACTACTGGAAGTTCCAGGGCGAGTTCTGGATCGACGAGATTGGCTACTACCAGTACACCCTGAAGCGGGGCTGCCCGGCGAAGACGGCGGACGCCCAACCGTGACATTCCGGGCACACGGTGCCCGGCCTTCGTACCCAAGGGGACCTCCTTCGCGCACATCGTGTGCCGGGGTGGTCCCCTTCGTGTTTCCTGCGTCGCAAGAGCCGTTCCACACCACTTCTCATTCAGGGTAGGCGCGTCTACTTTCGTTCGTCCCTCGTCGCCGGGTGAATGACTGCTCGGGGGGCGGGGCGGCGTCACAGGCGGGAGCTCGCATGAAGGTGGTGCTTCGTTTCGGTGCGCTGGCGGTGGGCGTGGCGCTCGCCACCAGCGGGGTGGGGGAGGCGGCGGAAGCGCCGGCGCGCAAGGCGGCGAAGAAGCCCGCGGCTTCGGCGTCGAAGAATACCGGTGCGGACAAGGGCAGGAAGGGCGCCCAGGCGAAGAAGGCCGAGGAGAAAGCTCAGCCTCCGCCCGGCGTCGCGCCCGAGGACGTGCGGCGGGGCCCCGCGCGCGTGAAGCCCGCGACGGCCAAGTTCGCGGACATCCCGCGCATCGCGGACTCGCGAAAGAACGCGCTGGCGGACAAGAAGCGCGACGAGGCGATTGAGGCCTTCAAGCGCCTCATCCCCAAGCTGCAGGACGGCAACCAGCAGAAGGCGGAGATGCTCTACCGCCTGTCGGAGCTGTACTGGGAGAAGTCCAAGTACCTCTACCAGCTGGAGATGGACCGCTTCCTGGCGGAGGAGAAGAAGTACGACGCGGCCGTGGCCCGCGGCGAGAAGGCGGAGGCGCCCAAGCAGGACCATCGCGACAGCGAGCGCTACCGCACCGAGACGATGGGCATCTACGAGGACATCCTGCGCGGCTACCCGCAGTACCCGCAGCGCGACGAGGTCCTCTTCTCCATGGGCTACAACCTCTACGAGCTGGGCCGCCGCGACGACGCCGTGGCCCGCTACGAGGAGCTCATCAAGGAGTTCCCGCGCTCGCAGTTCGTGCCGGACGCGTACATCCAGCTCGGCAACCACTACTTCGAGTCCAACAAGCTCATCCCCGCCAAGGCCAACTACGAGAAGGCCCGCGACTCCGGCGTCCCGAAGATCTACGCGTACGCCGTCTACAAGCTGTCCTGGTGTGACTACAACACCGGCGACTACGACGCGGGCCTGGCCAAGCTGCACGAGGTGGTGGACTACGCCGCGAAGCAGCCAGAGCTCGGCGACCTGCGCACCGAGGCGCTCAACGACCTGACGGTCTTCTACGTCCAGCTGGACCAGCCCAAGCAGGCCATCGCGTACTTCCGCGAGAAGGCGCCGGCGAAGCGCCAGGGGCGGCTGCTCGCGAAGACGGCCGCGGGCCTGGTGGACGCGGGCCACTTCGACAGCGCCATCCTCCTGTACCGCACGCTCGTGGACGACGAGCCCATGGGCGCCAGCGCGCCCGAGTACCAGCAGGCCATCGTCCGCGCCTTCGAGGGCTTGAGGAACCGCCAGCAGGTCCGCAAGGAGATGAAGCGGATGGTGGACCTCTACAGCCCGGGCGGCGAGTGGTGGAAGTCCAACGAGGGCAAGGCCCCCGTGCTGCGCAACGCCTTCAACGTCACGGAAGAGGCGATGCGGGTGATGGTGACGGAGTACCACCAGGAGGCGCAGAAGACGCGCCAGGTGGAGACCTACCGGCTCGCGCGCGACATCTACAAGCAGTACGTGGACGCCTTCGCGTCGAACGCGAACCCGGAGTTCGTGGCGGACTCCGCCTTCAACCTGCGCTTCTTCTACGCGGAGATCCTCTGGGCGCTCGAGGAGTGGCAGGCCGCCGCGGCCGAGTACGACGCCGTGGTCGCCTTCCAGATTCCGGACCGTGACTCGGCGCGCGAGGTCTCCAACGAGAGCTACCGCAAGAGCGCCGCGTTCAACGCCATCCTCGCCTACGACAAGCTGGTGAAGATTGAACGGGGTCAGCTGGCCAGGAGCGACCTCAAGGACGGCCAGAAGGTCGACGAGAAGAAGGACAAGGGCGACGTCGCGCGCCAGAAGATCGTCAAGCGCGACGCGAAGGAGAAGCAGGAGGAGGCGCTCACGAAGTTCGAGGAGCGGCTGGTCTCCGCGTGCGACGTCTACGTGAAGCTCTACCCGGGCACGCAGGATGAAATCGACCTGCGCTATCAGGCCGCCGTCATCCTCTACGACCGCAGCCACTTCGTGGACGCGGCGCGGCGCTTCGGAGAAATCATCGAGAAGTTCCCGGAGGAGCGCCGCTCGCGCGACGCCGCGGACCTGACGATGTACGTGCTGGAGAGCCGCCAGGAGTGGCTGGAGCTGTCCACGCTGTCGCGCAAGTTCCTCGAGAACAAGAAGCTGTCCAAGCCCGGCTCCGAGTTCGCCGCCCGCGTCGCCCGCGTGGTGGAGGGCAGCCACTACAAGTGGGTGGACGAGGTCGTCTACAAGCAGGAGAAGAACCCGAAGAAGGCCGCCGAGGAGTTCCTCAAGTACGTCCAGGAGTTCCCCAAGTCGGAGAACGCGGACCGCGCGCTCACCTACGCCATGGCCATCGCCCAGGAGGCGGGGGAACTGGACCGAGGCATCGAGGCGGGCGAGCGCGTGCTGGCCGAGTACCCGCGCAGCCCCTTCGAGCTCAAGGCGCGCTACACGCTGGCGGGCCTCTACGAGAAGGTCGCCGACTACCGCAAGGCCGCGACCCTGGCCGAGTCCTTCCTCTCCGCCTACGACGCCGCGCTGAAGGCGGGCGACGCGGAGGGCAAGAAGGGCAAGGACGCTCGCGCGAAGACGGTGGCGAAGAAGGGGGACACGCCGGGCGCGGAGGAGGACGCGGACTCGCGCCGCTCGCAGAAGGCCGCCGAGCGCAAGGCGCTGGTGGCCGAGGCGGGCGCGTGGGTGGCGGACGCCCAGTTCAACGCGGGCGTGTGGTGGGAGAGCGCCGGCGAGGCCCAGAAGGCCGTGGCGGCCTACAACGCCTACGTCGCGCGCTTCCGCGACCGCAAGGACGTGCCGCAGGTGGCGTACTCCGCGGCGCTCGTCTGGGAGAAGGAGCGCAAGTGGAGCGAGGCGGCCCGCGCGTTCGGCGCCTTCGCGGACGGCTTTGGCCGCGACGCGCGCGCCACGCCCTCGCAGCTGTACCTGGCGCGCTACCACGAGCTGCTCGCGTGGCAGCAGCTCAAGAACGTCCGCGAGCAGGAGCGCGTGCAGACGGAGCTGGTGCGCGCCTGGGGCCGGCTGCCCGAGGCCACGCGCAAGGAGGACGCGGCGCTCAACGCCTACGCGCACGCGCGCTTCCTGGCGCTGGAGCCGGCGTGGAAGCGCTACACGGACATCCGCTTCTCGCGCGTCGCCACCATCCGCCGGGACTTGACGGCCAAGCAGCGGGAGATCCAGCGCGTGGAGAAGGAGTACCTCGCGGTGCTCTCCACGGGCTCGGGTGAGTGGGGCATCGCGGCGCTCACGCGCATCGGCCTCGCGTACGCGGACTTCGCCCGCAACATCATGGACTCGCCGGACCCCACGGGGCTCGACGAGGAGCAGCTCGGCATGTACCGCTCGGAGCTGGAGAACCTGGCGCTGCCCCTGGAGGACAAGGCCAACGAGGCGCTCGAGAAGGCGCTGGAGAAGGCCTACGAGCTGGGCATCTACAGCCCGTGGACGCTGGCCGCCCAGGACCAGGTCAACCGCTACCACCCGGGCTCCTACGCCCAGGTGCGCAAGGTGGGCTACCGCACGCACGACTCGCTCGCGGCGGCGGAGCTCGCGCGCGAGCCCGGTGGCCCCTCTGGCGCGACGGCCGCGCCCGCGGTGACGCCGGAGCCGGGCGCTCCCTCGATTCAGCTCCCGCCGGTGGAGGGCGCGCCGAAGACGCCCCTGCCGGAGGACAGGACGCAGGCACCCACCGCCCAGGTCCAGGAGGTGCGGCCATGACCCGCGACGCGAAGAACGCCTTCACGCCTCACACCGGAAGATTGCCGATGAAATGGTTCCGCTCGCTCGTCGTCGGCTCGCTGGCCTTCACGGCCGCCTGCGCGACGGGCCCCCAGACGAAGCCCACCACCAGCGCGCTGCCGGAGAAGCCCACGGCCGCCGCGCCCTCGACGACTCCGGAGGCGACCCCCGCGGCGCCCAAGGAGACGTCCACCATGGCCGAGCAGTTCGCGGCGGCCATCCAGTCCTACGAGGCCGGTGACCTGGACGCCGCGCGCCAGGGCTTCGAGAAGGTGCTGGTGATGTCGCCGCAGACGCTCAACGCCCAGTTCAACCTGGGCGTCATCGCCGAGCGGCAGGGCCGCGTCGACGACGCGCGCACCGCCTACGAGAAGGTCCTGCTGCTGGACCCGGCCCACACGCCGTCCGTCGTCAACCTGGCGGGCGTGTACCGCGCGCAGGAGCGGGGCGATGACGCGATTGCGCTGTTCGAGAAGGCCTTGAAGACGCCGGGCCGCGCGTACGACGCGTCGCTGCTCAACGGGCTGTCCGCGACGTACCGGCACCTGGGAAAGCTGGACGAGTCCGAGGCCACCGCGCGCCGCGTGCTCGAGCGCAACAAGGACCACCCCGGCGCGTACAAGAACCTGGCCTACGTGGCCTACGCGCGGGAGAAGTACCGGCAGGCGGAGCTGCTCGTCGGCACCGCGCGCAAGCACGCGGAGAAGGACCCGTCGCTCTACAACCTGCTGGGCATGGTCTACCTGAAGCTGGATGAGCGCTCGCGCGCGCTGGCCCAGTTCCAGAAGGCCGTGTCGCTCGATGACCGGTACGCGCCGGCCTACGTGAACCTGGGCGCGCTGGCGCTCAGCTACCGCGACTACGCGGGCGCCGAGAAGGCCTTCACCCGCGCCACGGAGCTGGAGCCCGACTCCGCCGAGGCGCGCCTGTCGCTGGCGTGGGCGCTGGATGGCCAGAAGGGCAAGGACCCGAAGAAGGGCATCGCCGCGGGTGAGACCTTCGAGAAGGTGCTCGCCAACCGCGCGGACCTGCCCGAGGCCGTGTGCGGCGCGGGCTGGGCCTATGCCTCCGACCGCTCGGGCTGGGAGCGCGCCATCGGCTTCCTGGACCGCTGCAAGACGCTGGAGTCCACGTCTGAACAGGACCGGCAGATGATCACCGCCAAGGTCACGGGCCTCACGAACATGCTCAAGGCCCCGCCGCCCGAGGCCGCGACGGCCGGCGCGGAGGGCGACAAGAAGGACGAGGCCACCGGCGGCGGGGGCAACATGCTCAACAGCCTGCCGCAGGACGCGAACGCTCCGGAAGGCGCACCGGCCGACGGCGCGCCCGCCGAGGGCACCGACGCCGCGGAAGTGACGCCGCCCGCCGACGAGCAGGCCCCCGCGGGCGCGTCCAACGCCGTGCAGCAGGGAACGGACGCCCAGGCGCCCGTGCCCGTTCCCACGGCCCCGACGCAGCAGGACGCGAAGCCCGCGCCTGCTCCGTAGGACAGCAGTCCCTACAGGGCCGGGAGGAAGTTTTTTCCTCCCTCCGGGCCCAGGTTTGGAAGGCGGCGAGCGAGTTCCATAGGATTCAGGGACTTGGGTGTGGATCGCCTCGTGCAAAGAGTCGCGGGTACCCAACTCGGAACCCGCTGTCACACCCGAGGAAGCAAGAGGAGGTCTGGAGATGCGGCGACTGGCAGCGACGGTGACGATGATGGGCCTGCTCGCGGCGCCGGCGGTGATGGCGCAGGAGCAGTCAAAAGACTCGGTGAAGATCATCCAGGAGGAGGACCGCACGGTCTTCCGGAAGAAGACGGTGATCGACTTCACCGATGTCGCGGTGGAGGGCGAGCTGACGAAGCCGGAAGGCTCATACGTGCTCCACCGCAAGAAGACGGACTTCCAGAGTCTCATCAAGGTCCGGGAGAACTTCGACCCGGAGCTACAGAAGTCCGTCGACAACCTCTAGCGGCGGCGGTCAGGCGTTTTCGGGAGCGGAAGGGAAGAAGGAAGAACTTCATGGCGGCGGCGAAGAACAACGGCTTGACCCTTCGAATCACGGGGCCTGATGGCTCCACGGTGGAAACCGTGTCGGAGGCGGAGAGCGTTATCGTGGGGTCGGGCGCCCAGGCGGCGGTGAAGGTTCAGGATCCGCGGGTCTCCAATCTCCACGTGATGCTCAAGGTGGACAAGGATGGTTCGGTGACGGCCATCGACCTCGGCAGCGAGGGCGGCACGGAGGTGAGCGGCCAGAAGCTGGTCATCCCCACCGCGCTCAAACCCGGGGATGTGCTGCGCGTGGGAGGCACGCGGGTGGAGGTCCTCTTCGGAGGCGCCGACGAACCCGAGCGTCTCGCACCCGCGGGCGCGAAGGTGGCGGGACCGCGCTTCCAGGGCTCGGTGACGCAGAGGACGCCCACTCCGCCGCCCGTGAACCGGACGGTGCCGGAGGTGGTCACTCCTCCGTCGGCGGCGGGCGGCAACACGCGAGGCGGCTTCGTCTTCACGAATCCGCGTCCTCCTCCCTCGGCGAACGTCGGCGGCCTGCGCACCGAGCGCGTGGCTCCGCCCGGCCTCAACCGCGTGGGACCTCCGCCTCCGCCGCCCATGGCGCGCGAGGAAGCGCGGCCCACGCCCCGGGTGGACACGCCTCCCGTCGCGGCGGCCCCGCGTCGCGCGGTGCTGCCTCACCTGCAGGAGCAGCTCCCGCCGGAGGCCATGCCCACGGCGCGGGAGAAGGTGCTCCAGGTGTCCATGCTGTGGGGCGACACCCTGTTGCAGGTGCAGCACTTCAAGGACGGCGTCCCCGTCACCATCGGCGAGGGCAAGAAGAACTTCTTCCACGTCTTCGCGCCGACGGTGGGCAAGCGCCACGAGCTGGTCATCAGCCGCGGTGACGTGCTGGAGGTGCATGCGCCGCAGGGCACGGGCGTCATCGTCACCGAGCGCGGCAACGTGAAGTCGAAGGACACGCTGCGCGCCGCGGGGCTGCTCACGGGCACGCCGGAGGACAAGGAGCAGGTCTTCAAGCTGGGCCTGCATGACCGCGTCGAGGTGTCGTTCGGCACGGTGGCCTTCGTCGCCCGGTACGTGAAGCCGTCGCCCGCGATTGCCGCCACCTCGTTGGCGGAGGCCGACTACACGTTCTTCAAGATCGTCAGCATCTGCCTGCTCGCGGGAGCGGCGGTGGTGGCGGCCATGGCGCTCACGCCGCGCTCGGAGCAGGCGCCGGCGAACGACATCTTCGAGTCCCAGCAGCGCGTGGCGAAGTTCCTCATCACCCCGGAGAAGAAGCTCGAGCAGAAGAAGCTCCAGCTGTCCGGCGTGGAGGAGGGCGCGAAGGCGAAGGACGAGGAGGGCAAGTTCGGCAAGGAGGAGGCCAAGCAGGCCGAGGCCGCGCCGTCCAAGCCCGGCACGCCCGTGGTGGACAAGACGAAGAAGGAGAAGGACCGCCAGGTGGTGGGCAAGGTCGGTCTGCTCGGCGCGTTCAAGGGCCTGAAGGGCGGGGCCTCGGACGTGTTCGGCCCCGGCGGCTTCGGCACCGGCCTCAACAACGCGCTGGGCGGCCTCAAGGGCGGCGCGGCGATGGGTGACGCCCAGGGCGTGGGGGGCCTGGGTTCGCGTGGCTCCGGCACCGGCGGTGGCGGCACGGCCATGGGCATCGGCGGCCTGGGCACCAAGGGTGAGGGACGCGGCGCGGGAGGCTCGGGCGGCATCGACCTGGGCGGCCGTGGCAAGTCCATCACCAAGGTCATCCCCGGCAAGACGACGGTGGTGGGCGGCCTGGACAAGGACGTCATCGCCAAGGTCATCCGGCGCCACCAGAACGAGATCAAGTACTGCTACGAGTCGGAGCTGAACAAGGACCCGAGCCTCGCGGGCAAGGTGGCGGTGGCCTTCACCATCGACCCGGCGGGCATGGTCTCCGACGCGACGGTCTCCGAGTCGACGCTGGGCAACTCCCGCGCGGAGCAGTGCATGATCTCCCGCATCCGTCGCTGGAAGTTCCCGGAGCCCAAGGGCGGCGGCGTGGTGGCGGTGACGTACCCGTGGATGTTCTCGCCGGCGGGCTCCGAGGGCGAGGGGTAGCCCTCGGGTGTACACGTCGGGACGGCGCTTCGCCGTCCCTCCAAGTGGCGTGGACGGAACGGTCCACGCCATTTTCATTCCCGCCCCTGATTGCCGGAACGAGGGGGGCGTCATTAACGTCCGTCGCCACTTCCGGTTGGACCGGAGGGGCACCGCGTGGGGAGGACCCGTGAAGAAGTCCCAGCTCGTTGCCGCGCTCGCCTTGCTGTCGTCTCCGGCCCTCGCGGCCACGCCGCCGGAGGGAGTGGAGTTCCAGCCGCGCCGCGGCTTCTACACCGACACCAACGTCGGCGTGTTCTTCACCGTGGGCGGTGAGAACGCGTACTCGAACGCTCAGACCTACCTGCAGCTTGGCATCGGCTACGACCTGACGGAGCGCATCTCCCTGGGCGCGCACTTCGGCATGGGCTCGTCCGCGCAGAACTGCTTCGCGGGCTACCTGCCGGGCACCGAGACGTGCTCGCTGTCCGACAACTTCACCATGCAGTTCCTGGACGTGTCGGCCGCGTACCACGTGCCGCTGATGAACCGGCTGTACCTGACGCCCAAGCTGGTCGCGGGCTACACGCGCATGGACCCGGCGCCGGTGGACCCCGACGAGAACGATCCGGGCCGCGCCGTCAGCTCGCCCAACGCGGGCGTGGGCGTGGGGCTGGAGTACGCCACGGGCATGGACCACTTCACCGTCGGCGCGGACCTGCTGGCGCGCTACGTCATCGGTCCCAACATCACGTCCTTCGCCATCTTCCCGAAGGTGAAGTACACGTTCTGAGCGTGGGTTGAGGGCTTCGCGGGAAGAAACGCCGGGGCCGTCGTTGTCCCGGCAGGTCCCCTGGAAGGTCCCTGCCTCCGCGCTGGCCGACGCGGGGGCTCGTGCTGTTGTCGCGGTGCCTGGTGCCCGGAGCCGGGCTCGGGGTGCGGGATTCACGCATGGTCCAGGCGTTGTTCCAGGGCAACGCCGTCGACCAGGAAGCCACCCGGAGCCCGCGGCCAGCGACGCATCGCGCGAGGCGGAAGGCCCGCCCCCCGGAAACACGAAGGGCCCGCTCCCAGGAAGGAACGGGCCCTCGTGCATCGAATCAACCCGGCGCGACTACTCGGCCTCGGCCGCGCGGTCCTCGCGCTTGCGGTCGCGCTCGGCGCGGTAGCGCTCGCCCACGGAGAGGGCCTTCTTGCGCATGCGCACGGACTTGGGCGTCACCTCGACGAGCTCGTCGTCGGCGATCCACTCCAGGGCCTTCTCCAGCCCCATCTCGCGCGGCGGGACGAGGATGACGTTCTCGTCGCGGCCGGCGGCGCGGATGTTGGTGAGCTTCTTCTCGCGGCAGCAGTTCACGTTCAGCTCGGACGGGTGCGAGTGCTCGCCGATGATCATCCCCTCGTACACGGTCGTGCCCGCGCCCACGAAGAGCTGACCGCGCTCCTGGATGCTGAACAGCGCGTACGGCACCGTGTCGCCCAGGCGGTCGGAGACCATGGCGCCGTTCTGGCGCTTCGCGATGTAGCCGAACCACGGCTCGAAGCCGTCGAACTGGCTGCTCATGATGCCCTCACCGCGCGTGATCGTGAGGAACTCCGAGCGGAAGCCGATGAGGCCTCGCGCGGGGATGCGGAACTGGAGACGGGTGCGCCCCGAGCCCAACTGCCCCATGTCCGTCATGCGGCCCTTGCGCGTGCCCATGCGCTCCGTCACCGAGCCGACGCTCGTCTCCGGCACGTCGCAGAACACCAGCTCCATGGGCTCGTGCAGCACGCCGTCCACCGTCTTGGTGATGGGCTCCGGGTTGGAGGCCGTCAGCTCGTAACCTTCGCGGCGCATGTTCTCGATGATGACGGCCAGCGCGAGCTCGCCGCGGCCCACCACGCGGAACGCGTCCGGCGTCGCGGTGTCCTCCACGCGCACGGCCACGTTGCGGTAGGCCTCGCGGTACAGGCGCTCGCGCAGGTTGCGCGACGTGACGAACTTGCCTTCCTTGCCGGCCAGCGGTCCGTCGTTGACCTTGAAGATCATCATCATCGTGGGCTCGTCCACGGTGATGCGCGGCAGCGCCACGGGCTTCTCCGGGTCGCCGAACGTGTCGCCGATGGACACGTCCTCGATGCCCGCGATGGAGACGATCTCACCCGGGCCGGCGTCCTGGATCTCGACGCGCTTGAGGCCCGAGAAGCCGTACAGCTTGACGATCTTGCCAGGCTCGACCTTGCCCCCCTCGCGAACGACGGAGATGGGCATGTTCGGCGTGAAGCGACCTGCCTGCACGCGGCCCACCGCGAGACGGCCGACATAGTCGTCGTAGTCCAGGTTGGCCACGAGCAGCTGCGGCGTCGTCTCCTGGGAGGCCGGCGGGGGCGGGATGTGGTTGATGATGGCGTCGTACAGCGGCTCCAGCGTCTTGCCGGGGACGTCGAGCTTCGTGGACGCCTGGCCCTGACGCGCAATCGTGTACAGGACGGGCATCTCGAGCTGCTTATCGTCCGCGCCCAGGTCGATGTAGAGCGAGTAGACCTGGTCCAGCACCTCGGGGGCGCGGGCGTCCTGACGGTCGATCTTGTTGATGACCAGCACCGTCTTCAGGCCCATCGCCAGCGCCTTGCTGAGCACGAAGCGCGTCTGGGGCAGGGGACCTTCGGCGGCGTCCACCAGCAGGATGACGCCATCGACCAGGCGCAGACCACGCTCCACCTCACCACCGAAGTCGGCGTGACCCGGGGTGTCGATGATGTTGATCTGCATGCCCTTGTAGGAGACCGCGGTGTTCTTCGCGAGAATGGTGATGCCCTTCTCGCGCTCGAGGTCGTTGGAGTCCATCACCCGTTCGGCGACGTGCTCGTTGCTACGGAAGGTGCCCGCCTGCCGCAGCAGGTGATCGACGAGCGTGGTCTTGCCATGGTCAACGTGGGCGACGATGGCGACGTTACGGATGTTTTCGCGAGGAATCATACGAACCGAACTGAGGTGAAAGGGCGGGGGGGATGCCCCGAGAAAGACAGGTCTCCCGAACCCCACCGGAACCCGGAAGGCGGGGGCTTATATGCCGTGAGTGCGTCCCCTGCAATGAGCGCGGACGGCCCCCGGGCGACTGGACGGCCGGCGCACCCCTCCCGACAGGGGCTCCCAGGGGGGCCTTGTCACCCGTCGTCACTCTCAGGAACCCGCGGTGGGGGCCCGGACGGACGCAGCGAGGGGCCGGGCAGCGGCGGGCCCGCCCAGCCGCTCCCGGAGGAAGCGCTCGACGCGGACCTCGACCAGCCCCGGGGCCTCCAGGGGGGCGGTGTGGGTGCCGTCGGGGATGAGGACCAGCTCGGCCTCGGGAATGCGGGAGGCCATCTTCCGCGACAGCCACCCCGGGGTGAACTTGTCCCGGCCTCCGGCCACCACGAGCGAGGGCACGTCCACGTGGAGCAGGTGGTCCCACGCGCTGTGCTCGGACAGCGAGTCCAGCGTGCGCACGAACACCACCGGGTCCATGCGGGCCAGGTGCTCGAAGTAGGGGGCCAGGTCGTTTCGCGCGATGCGCTCGCGGTTCATCTCCAGGGAGATGGCCAGCTGCACCGCCAGCTCCGTGCGCAGGGCCGCGTGGATGAGGCGCGCGGACTGCTCGGGGAAGCGCTCCACCACCCGGCGCAGGGACGGGAAGAGCTTCTTGAGCACGTTGGAGTCGTGGAAGGTGTCGAGCGGGTTGCCGTAGCTGCCGCAGATGAGCACCAGCCCCGCGACGCGGCTGGCGTAGCGGCGGTGGAACTCCAGGGCCACCTGCACGCCCATGGAGTGGCCGAAGAGCACGGCCTTCTCCATCCCGGCCGCGTCCATCACCCGCTGCAGGTCGTCGCAGGTGTAGAGCATGCCGATGCGCTCGCGGTCCTCGGGGATGCCCGAGCGGCCGTGCCCGCGGTAGTGCCAGCGCAGCACGCGGTGGCGGCGCGACAGGTACGGGGCCAGGTACTTCCAGGCGAACCCGTCACAGCCCAGGCCGTCGCACAGCACCACGCCCGGCTCTCCGTCGCCGGTGACCTGGTAGTACAGGTCGGCGCCGTCGGGGACGCGCAGGTAGTCCTGGTGGAAGTAGACGGCCTCCGCCTTCATGCCTCCACCTCGGCCTCTTCGTCCTCGGGCAGGCCCCGGTCCAGCCCGTAGCGGGCGATCTTCAGGATGAGGTTGGAGCGGCTGATGCCCAGCTCGCGCGCCAGCCGGCTCTTGTTGTTTCGCGTGCGCAAGAGGCCCTGGTGGATCATCTCCCGCTCCAGCGCCTCCACCGCCTCGTGCAGCCGGCCGTGCGCGCGCGGCGGGATGAAGGGGCCACCGCCAGGCACCACCGCGTCGCGGATGCGGCTGGAGAGCAGCTCCGCGGGGAGCATCTCCAGGTCTCCGCCGAGCACGAGCAGCCGCTCGATCTCGTTCTCCAGCTCGCGGATGTTCCCCGGCCACGCGTAGGCGCCCAGGATGGCGAGCGCCTCCGGGGACAGGCCTCGCGTGCGCTGGCCCTCGCGGTGGTGCTTGCGCAGGAAGTGGTCGATGAGGACGGGCAGGTCGTCCCGGCGCTCGCGCAGCGGGGGCAGCTGCACGCGGATGACGTTGATGCGGTAGTAGAGGTCCTCGCGGAACTCGCCGCGCTTGACCAGCTCGCCCAGGTCCTTGTGCGTGGCGGCCACGACGCGGACGTTGACCTCCTTGTGGTGCGTGCCGCCCACGGGGAGGAAGGTGCCCTCCTGGAGCACGCGCAAGAGCTTCACCTGGAGGGCGGGGGACATGTCGCCCACCTCGTCGAGGAAGAAGGTGCCGCCGTCGGCGACCTCGAACAGGCCCTTCTTGTCGCGCAGCGCGCCGGTGAAGGCGCCGCGCGTGTGGCCGAAGAGGGCGCTCTCCAGCAGGTTGTCGTTGAAGGCCGAGCAGTTCTGCACCACGAAGGGCTGGTCCTTGCGCGGGCCGTTGTGGTGGATGGCGCGCGCGACCAGCTCCTTGCCGGTGCCCGACTCGCCGTTGATGAGCACGGTGGAGTCGGAGTTGGCCACCTTCTCCATCAACCGGAAGACCTCCATCATCGGCCCGGAGCGGCCGATGATCTTCTCGAACCGGTAGCGCTCCTGCACCTCGGGGGATGGCGGGGGCAGCTGCTCCTCGCGCCGGGCGAGCTCCGACTCGTGGTTGGCGATCTCCAGCGCGGCGAACTCGAGCAGGTCGGACAGCTTCGCCAGCTCCGCGCCGTCGAGCACGGGGACGCGCTCATCGGCGCGGTCCAGGTCGGAGAAGGGCGGGGCGAACTGGAGCAGGCGCGAGCGCAGCACCTCCACCTCACGCGCGTTGAGCAGCTGGCGGGAGAAGCCCTCGACGAAGAGGCAGCCGGCGTACTCGTTGTCGACGTAGAGCGGGGCGCCCACGATGCTGAAGTTGAGGTGGCAGTCGTGGAAGAGCGAGCGGCGCAGCTTCTTGTTCCCGCGGAACTTCTCGTGGAGCACGCGCACGGACTGGCTGCAGCGGCGCAGGCCCTCCCTCGAGAACAGGGCGATGCGACAGAACGGGTTGGGAGGCGGGGAGATGTCCCCCCGCTGCCACTCGTGCACCACGCCGTGGCGATCCGCGAAGGAGAGCTCCATCTGCCACCACTTGCGGATGACATCTCTCAGCATGATGATGGTGTGCAGGCTCTGGTGCTTCTCGAAGTCCATCCCTACCTCCGTCCGGCCCCGCGCTCCGGGGAGGGACCGGGCCGTCGGAATCGCGTTTCTCCCCTCTCTTACCCCAGGACCCGGCTGTATCCTCACTTCTCTCTCCCGTGACTACCTCCACTCACACACGCGGCGGGGCGGGGCATGGGCATGACCACGACCACGGGCATGACCACGGCCATGGGCATCACCACCATGGGCACGGCCATGGGCACGGCCCCAAGCGGGGGGGCCTGGCGGAGGAGCGGCGCAAGGACCGTCGGCGGCTCATCTTCGCGTTGGTGCTGACGGCGACCATCGCGTTGGCGGAGGCGGTGGGGGGCTGGCTGACGCACTCGTTGGCCCTCATGTCGGACGCGGGTCACATGTTGACGGACGTGTCCGCGCTGGCCCTGAGCCTGGTGGCGCTGTGGTTCGCGGGCAAGCCGGCGGACGTGAAGAAGACGTACGGCTACTACCGGATGGAGATCCTGAGCGCGCTGCTCAACGGCGTGCTGCTGCTGGGCATCACCGGGTTCATTCTCTACGAGGCCTGGGAGCGCTTCCACTCGCCGCAGGCGGTGGACGTGAAGCCGATGGCGCTGGTGGCCACGGTGGGTCTGGTCGCGAACCTGGGGGCGTTGGGGTTTTTGCATCGCACACACTCGATGAACGTCCGTGGCGCGTTCCTTCACGTGCTGGGGGACACGTTGTCCTCGGTGGGCGTGTTGATTGGCGCGGGCATCATGGCGTTGACGGGGTGGTTCGTGGTGGACCCCATCATCTCCGCGGTCATCTCGGTGGTCATCGTGGTGGGCGCGGTGCGGCTGGTGCGCGACGCGGTGGACGTGCTGATGGAGGCGGTGCCCTCGCACGTGGACATGCCGCAGGTGCGCGAGCTGATGCTGCGCGTGCCGGGCGTCACGGCGGTGCACGACCTGCACGTGTGGACGATCTCCAGCGGCGTGTACGCGCTGTCCGCGCACCTGGTGGTGCTGGACCCGATGGTCTGCAACAACGACGAGATTCTCTCGGCCGTGAAGCACGACCTGTACGACAAGTTCGGCATCGACCACACCACCATCCAGATCGAGAGCGAGAGCTACGCCCATCTGGGTGAGGTGCACTGACGGGAGCTGGGAGCCCCCCGCGAATCACTCGCCAGCTTCGGTATCACTCCCGCGTCATCGTGCGTCCGCCGATCTCGGGAAAGCGCTCATAGGCTCGCCTGAGCGCGTCCAGGTGGTCGGGCTTGTCCAACTCGAGCGGCGCGTCCGTGAGCTGCACGACCCATCCGCCGGATGCCGTGCGCCGCGCTCGTGAGAGCAGGTCCGCGTCGCGGGCGGGATCAGGGAAGCCGATGGCCCGCGCCGTCGCGGCGGACCAGTAGTTCAGCCACGCGAGGAAGTAGGGAGTCTCAGGGGCAGGGATCTCCTCGGGCATGTTGAGCAGGGGAAGCCCACGGGGGGAACCCTGAGGGGCCTGCGCTGAGCGGCGAAGCTGCTGCGCGACCTCCGCACCGTACCCATATCTCGACGCCTGTCCCCAGAACGCGTGAGCCCCTTCCGCCACGGCTTCAAGCACGGTCGCCGCTGCTGCGAGCACAGGCTCGTCCAGTGGCATTTCCACGTGGACTTCGAACTGCGGCTGTCCGCCTGGGCTGAAGAGTCCCGAACGTTCCCTCCCAAAAAACGTCACGGGGTGACACTCATCCCCGTTGCACACGATAGGGAATTCCCCGTCCTCGATACTGTCGATGAGCCATGCGTCGCGCTGTGGCAATGGGATGGGACGCCCGCTGTCAGAGAGACGCCACCTGAGCTGCAAGGATGGGAGCGCCTTCTCCATTTGATGAAGGATGTCGACTGGGCGAGCGTCTTTGCCCACGAGGGCGGGCGCGTAGACGATGAGGGTGAGGGCCTTGCGCCGAGTCATCGTTTGCACCCCGTGACGACGACATTCAGTGAGAAGTCCGCTTCGAGCAGCGCTTCTCGATGCTCCTGGGTGCTCACTCCGATGATGAAGTCATAGCCACACGCCACGGCTGTATCTCGCTCTTTGTTGATCTGCTTGAGCTCCTTCTGGAGCTCTATCCGCTGGATGAAGGAACTGTACTCATCGAATCGATGGGTCTTGATCTCCCACAGCGCGCGCACGCCGACTTGCAGCGCATCGAAACGAATCCCTCCGACGCGCACGTCCATGCCGGGATACCGGTTGGGCGGAATCCTGTCGGCACACGCGTTATGCGGGCCATCTTTGGAGGCGCGTGGTACCGGGACGGGCTTGCACTCCGGGCGGCGCTCTCGCTCCCATGGCTCTGGAGGCACCGGGGGCCGCCAGTCCTGCCCTGATGGCTCGGGCTTCGGCTGGCGTTGTGGTTCAGCTTCCCGGGAGGACGGCTTCGTCCTGCGAGAGGTCCCTGCTTCCTCGGGATATGCGTGGCGGAGTTCATAGGCCTCCAGCGCCTCCTCGAGGACAAACCCGACCACCACCACGCCCAGCACGACGACCGCGCCCACGGCAATCTCAGGAGCGGCCAGGACGCAGAGCCCGACGCCCATGGCGGCGGCGGCAGTGGAGGCGACCGCGCATCTCCCCGTGGTGTCGCGGAACTCGATGCGGTCGTGGTCAAGGGTCCGATAGCACCGCTCCACCAGGACCGGCCAAGGCTGAGACGCTTCGCGGACGACGCACCGCCCGTCGTCAGTCCAGGGCAGCTTCGCCGCCCGCTCAAGGTTGGTGCGTCGTTGGCTCTGCGTTCCGGAGGTGTCGGGGTAGGGGGTGAGGCGGCGCATGCGGATAGGAAGAGTAGGAGTGCGATGCGGGCGCGGAAACGCATGGCCCCATCCTCGCCGCCAGGGGTGGCTTCGACAATCACCATGGAGGTGCCTGCGAATCCCAACTCTGAAGAGGCAGTGCCCGCTCCGGGGTGCCCCAGCCCGCGTCAGCCCAGTCGCCGGCTTGCCTGTCGCGGAGGCAATGCACCAGAGTCGCCACATGCTCAACGCTGGCGCCCTCGTGCTCGTCGCCGTACTCACCGCGTCCCCCACGAACAAGGCCGACGCGGACCTGAATGGTGACGGCACACGCGAGCACCTCACGCTCGAAGTAACGAAGCCCGGCGCCTTCCGGCTCACCGTGGGCACAGCCATCACCGAAGGCGAGCTGCCCGGAGTGCGCGGCATCACCGTGCTGGACCTCGACAGCAGCGATAAGCAGCGTGAGGTGCTCGTCCACGGCGAGTCACGCTTCCGCCTCTTCCGCCAGGAGGGCACGGCGCTCCGGGAAGTGCCGCTGCCCCCCGGAGTACCGAGCGCCTCCGGCAATGGCATCCTCCTGTGCGAGGTCCCCATGCCCGACGGCTGGGGCCGCCGTGACAAGTACCTCTACGACGCGAAGCAGCCGGGCTTCACCGAGGTGCCGCAGGAACTCTACGCCGTGGGCCGCGACCTCCCGCCTCCAGGGTGGGTGTCGCTCCAGCAGACGCCCGGCGGCAAGGACGTCGTCACCCTGGCGGGTCCCGAGAAAACCCTCGCGCTGCACGCCTTCAAACCAGACCCCGCGGACCGTGATGGCGGCTGGTACCTCGCGGGACTCGCGAGCAAGTCCGAAGACGCGCTCGGCTGGGTTTCCGCCTGGGAGCTCCGGAAGAAGGTGAGCGTCGACGACGGCGCGATGCTCGGGGCCATCGTCGTGCTGCCAGAGCTGTACGCCTCAGGCGCCAGATCGAAGGTGGTCACCTCCTTCCCGCTCCTGCGCACGCGCCAGGACGACGCGGAGCCCGTGGCGAAGCTGCGCGCGGGCAGCACCGTCACCCTGCTGGCCACGGACGGTACGTGGTATCTCATCCAGTCGGAGACGCGGCTGCTCGGCTGGGCCCGAGCGGGTGCGCTGTCCGCACTGAAGAAGGCCCCGGTGCCCGACAAGCGCGCCCAGCTCTCCACCCTGCAGCACCGCCTGCGCGCGGCGATGCCGAAGCCCACCGCGAGCGGAGACTGGCGACCCGACGCCGCGGGACTCATCCTCGAGAACGAGTACGCCAGCACGCTGGACACCTACCACTTCTGTCCAGATGGCCGAGTGGTGCTCGAGTTCCTCGTCGACGACTACAAGAAACACGGCACCTGGACGCTCGACAGGGACACGCTGAAGCTGGCCTTCACCCGCGAGACGAAGCAGCTCGGCGTGGGCGCGCCCATCGGGCCTCCGGAGGGCGTGGAGGGTGTGCGCCAGTACCGCGAGACCACGCCGCACGAAGCCGCCCTGTCCGAGACCCAGACACTCGACTGGAACGAAGTGCTGGAGGGCGTGAAGACCCCTTCCTCCAGCTACAAGCC
Source organism: Myxococcus sp. AB025B (assembly GCF_006518215.1). NCBI lineage: Bacteria > Pseudomonadati > Myxococcota > Myxococcia > Myxococcales > Myxococcaceae > Myxococcus > Myxococcus sp. AB025B. Next base: position 30,173 of record NZ_SRLW01000020.1, on the reverse strand, counting down.
GAGGCGCGGCAACCCGAGCTGCCGCTGAACGCAGACGCCACACCCGGGACGCCAGGTCACACTGCCAACAGCGACCGCGTCGATAGACGCCGCGCGTCCATCAACAGCCTGCTCACGCCCGCGTCGAAGCAGGCCTGAGCGACTGACGCTCCTCTCAGCCCGCACCCACGCGTTCGGGCGCTCCTCCCAGATTCCTGGGATGGACGTGCCCGTCAGGGGCCATTCACGCTGAGCCTCGCGGCGGGCGCACGTGCACCGCGGCCCGTCCGCGAGGTCGAACACGAACTGAAAGGAGCTGGAGATGTCAGCAATTGCGAGGCGCTTTGCTTTCATTGCGGCTGTGGTCGTGAGCTGCTTCTCGACGGGATGCGGGGAGCCGATGATGGACGAGGTCCCTGGCCCCCTTCAGTCCGAAGAAGCCCGCTTGATTCCCGATCCAACCCCAGGGCCTGGCCGGTACGAGTACATGTACACGTACTTCACGGACAGGACGTACACGGTTCGTGTCGGGTGGATGCTTCAGCGGTGCAACGGTACTGTCGAATACGACGGCGTCATGACGCAGTTCCAGCAAGAGGTCGTCTACGCCTGCGGAGGCACTCCGACGATGGCGCCAACCTCCACGCAGCCGCCAGTCGCCGCGGTGGATGAGGGCCAGCTGTGCACGGCCTCCATCCAATGTGTGGATTGGCACATGATGCCTTGCGGTGCTCAGGGTCGAGAGGTTCCGTGCTGTCTCGACAGCGGCTACCAGTCCACCTGCTTCTGTGGCCGGGGGTATTGGCGCTGCTGAGCTTCTCGGTTTCGGTGTACGGCGCCGTACCGCCAGCGCGACACCCGGCGCGGAGAGCGGCCTTCGCGCCGGGGGTCGAGCGTCAGTCCAGCCCGTGGAACAGGGGCAGGTTGGCGGGGGCGGGATAGAGGGCCACGCCGTGGGTGACGCCGAGGTCGGCGCTGGAGATGAGCGTCTGGGGCGTCGGCGCACCGGTGGCGGCGAGCTGGCCCGGGCTCAAGCGGGCGATGTCGCCGGAATCGTAGCCCAGCCAGAGCCCGCCCTCCTCGTCGAAGGCGAGCTCCCTGGGCCCCCCGACGTCGAGCCACACCGAGGGCGTGACGGTCCGTGGGCCCGCGTCGCCCCGCTCCCTGGGGGTGAGCCGGGCGACGATGCCACTCGCGGCATAGGCGACCCACAGGTTGCCTTCCTCGTCGAAGGCGAGCCCCGACGGGCCAGAGAAGCTGACGCCATCCGGAGTGGGCTTGGCGTCGATGCTCGTCACGGGAGTCACCGTCCCCGACGTGACCAGGCCAAAGCCACTCACCATGTGCACGCGGGAGCCGGTGCTGGCGCTGTCCGCCACCCACAGGTTGTCCTCGGCGTCGAACGCCAGGGCGCTCGGCTCGCCGAGCCCCGAGAGCTCCACCTCGGGCGTGGGCGAGCCGCTGGCGGTGAGCTGGGCGGCGCCGAAGCGCAGCACCTTGTCGCTGAAGCCGACGGAGACCCAGAGGTTCCCCACCCTGTCGAAGGCGAGGGCAATGGGGCCCGGGACGCCTCCGCGCAGGGCGCTGCCCGTCAGGGTGATGTCGGGCGCGCGGACACCCGAGGCGCCGAGGTCCCGGGCGGGATAGCGCCGGATTTCTCCCGAGCCGAGCGCCACCCAGAGGTTGCCTCGACGGTCGAACGCGAGCCCCGAGGCACGGGGGATGGCCGGGGTGGAGTCGAGCAACACCGTGGCCGAGGGGCTCCCGGAGGCGCCGAGGTTCTCCGCGGAGAAGGCCTCGATCTCTGCGGCGCCATTGCTCGTGGACAGCCACAGCTTCTGGCTGCTGGGGATGAGCGCATAGTCGACCGTGGCGGTGGCCGTCTGCCCGTCGCGGACGCAGACCTGGGAGGTCGGTGCGTCGTAGGCCGTGCGAATCAGCGGCCCGCTCCCGCCGGTGGGCTCGGGAACGAGGTTCCACGTGCCCGCGGCGAGCCCCTCCAGCCTGCGCGAGGCATCGGTGACCCGCAGCCAGTTCCCGTTGCGCAGGGTGACGACGGGGGCGGAGGAGGAGGAGGGGAGCCCGCGGATGGTGACCTCCAGCGTGCCCTGGCCCGTGGTGGGACAGTCGTTCGGTTCTTCGGAATCCCCGGAGTCACCACACCCCAGGAAGAGCGGCGCGCCGAGCGCGAGGACGATGAGGCCAGTTCGCATGGGAGCATCTCCTATCATCTCTGACCGGGTTCAACGCGAGAGGCTGGATTCCTTCGCACCCGCGCGGAGAATGTGGCCGGCTCGAGGTTCCATCTGTCTGCCCGGTCATCCAGGCTCCGTCCGACAATGCGGGCACGCATCGACGCCATCGACGGTGGGTGAACGACATGTCGCGGCGGATGTACGAGAGAGGGCTGTTCCAGCCCAGGCCCACCGCGCCCACGCTCCGGGGGCCGGAGTTGATGGCGATGGGCACGGGGAGGCCGCCGCGCGAGGGCGGCAGCTCCATTTGTCGCGCGGCGCCCCGCCGCCGGCACCTCGGCCTCTACCAGGTCTTCGCGGCGGCGAGCACCGCGTCGAAGTCCATGCCGTCGACCCGCATCACCGCGAGCCAGTTGATGATGGGCCCCACGACGTCGAAGACGAGGCCCTCGCCACCCGTGGCTTCGACGAGGCTGGCTCCCGCGGTGTTCCCCGTGCCGACGCCGTAGACGATGCCCGCGCCCGCATGCTCCACACTCGGGAGGCCCACGCCGAAGGTGTTGTCTCCCACGGACGCCGCCACGTGGTACCGCCTGTCCAGCGCGACCAACTCCTGGTGCGCGCGCGGAATGACCTCGAGGGTCGCCTGGGCCTCCACTGCCCCCACCTTCGCGTGGAGCGTCGTGGTTCCCTCCGACAGTCCCCTGACCGTGCCGTTGGCCACCGTAATGGCAACATCGACCACCGCCGCGATGAGACCTCCCTGTCCCTCAGGACGGGCGTCGGCTACGACACGAGCTGGTAGTCGCTGACGAAGCGTGGCGACGCGGTCGATCCAATGACCTCCTCGCCGCGCGTGTGAAGCGAGGCCCAGGGGCCGTGCGCGGTGGGTGAGGGGATTTCGCCGGGTTTTTCGTTGAGGAGCCGAGGCCGGAACTGGCGCGCCGCCGGATCGCGCGCCTCCCGGCCCCAGTCACTCATGCCCCGCACGGGGGGAGACCTGGACGATGAAACCTCGAAAGCACACCCGGAATTGGACGAGCAAGGCCCTCGTGGGGGCGCTGCTGCTGCCCTCGGCGGCCCTGGCCAACGAGACCCATGTCTACGGCATCGCCGAGTTCGGCGGCGCGTCGAGCGGCCTGTGCGAGGCCAAGACCCACAAGGTCCACACGAAGTCGGCGGCCGAGTTCGCCAGCTACTTCACCTCACTGAAGAACAGCGGCAAGTGGTCGGACGTCCGCACCCTCAACAACGGGAGCGCGCGCGCCAACCTCTGGAGGGACGCCGCGCTGGTCTCCTCGCCCAACGGTGAGGACGACCGGGCCAACGCGGGCGTCGACGACGCCGACGTCGTCTTCGTGCATACGCACGGTGGCCACAACCTGGGCTACAACCAGAGCTGGCTGGTGATGGGCAGCAACGTGGATGGCTGCGCGGCCATCACCAACCACATGCGCCTGGGCAACACCAAGCTGAACATCGCCGTCGTGAAGGCGTGCCAGTCCGGTGACTTCGAGGTCTGGAAGGCGGGCGGGTACAACGGGCTCGCGGCGACGAGCGGCAGCTTCACCGTGTGGAACGCGTTCCACGGGGACTCGTCGTGCGGCAACTTCGTGAAGCGCTACGTGAAGCGCTACGTGTCCCAGTCGCGCAGCACCGGCGTGGGCGAGAACTGGATCGACGAGTTCTACGACCACGACTACGGCAAGAACAACGACGACTGCCCGGTGTCCATCGTCTTCGGGGAGACCGAGGCCAAGCGCTTCAAGATGTACGAGTCCGGAGGCTGGACGGACCGCCACAACACCGGCCCCAAGGTCCGCTCCTCCTACTACGGCGTCTACGAGTGCGACCCCGACAACGGCATGAAGCTGCCCTCGCAGTGACCTCCCGCCAGGCCCTTGCCCGGAAAGAACTCCACGCCATGAAGACTCCATTCATCCGTCTCCTGACCGCCCTCCCGCTCGCCGCCGCGCTCGGCTGCGACAGCGGCGCGCCCGTCGACCCCGCGCAGCTCGACACCCAGGTCGCGCCCGCGACCCTCGGCTTCGTCTTCGACTCCACCCGCATCGCCACGCCTCCCTCGGGGGCCCTGCCCACCACCCTGTTGACCCAGAGCGCGTTCACGGACGCGTCGCTGCAAGGGTTGCTGGTGGGCTCGACCGAGGCCTTCTCGGACGTGGAGGCCTTCGGCACGCGCAGGGACAGGGAGTCCCGCACCTGGCGGCTGGAGAGCGACCCCGCCGAGGGCCAGGTCCTGGTGCTCAACAACCTGGGCAGCGGACCGGCGACGCCGCAGGACCCCGCGGTGTTGCAGCGCACGGCCCTGGCCCGCCTGCAGCGCTGGGGCATCCCCACGGCGGAGATGGGGCCCGTGTTCCAGCGGAAGACCTTCGTCCAGCATCGCGAGGAGGGCGTGGAGACCTCGCCTGTCCTCCACCGCCACAAGACCTTCGTCATGCGCGCCATCAATGGCATCCGCGTGGAGGGACACCGCGCGGTGGTGACGCACGGCGTGGATGGCACCTTCCAGCGCGCGCTCATCACCTGGCCTCCGCTGGCCCGCACGGGGCATCTGCTCCGCACGCGCCTGTCCACCGCGGAGATCGAGCAGCGCGCCCGGGAGGCCCTGCTGGCGGAAGGGGAGACCGCGGGGAACGTGCGCCTCTTCTGGAAGTATGTCCCCACCCAGCTGTCGACCGGTGAGTGGACGCTGACGCTCGAAGTGGGCGCCGGGACCGTCGGCGTGACGGGGCCCAACGGCTCCGAGGAGCCGCGCATCATCGACGTCGACGTGAGCGCGGTTCCGTAGTCGGGCTTTTTCGGTCCCGCCGTCCCCACGGGCGGCGGGGCTGTCGGGTTGCGATAGGCTGGTGACGTGAACGAGGCCGACGAGCAGTCGCGAAGCGCCAGCATCCTGGAGCAGTGGCTGCCTCGTATCCATGCGAACCCCGAGGACGAATCCACGCGGCTGGTGATGGCGGACCAGCTGCTGGAGGTGGGCGACCCCCTGGGCGAGTTCATCGTGCTCCAGTGCTCCGCCGCTCCGGACCCGACGCGCATCGACGCGTTGCTCGCGAAGCATGTCCGGAGCTGGGAGCTGTCCTTGGGGGGCCTCGTCGAGCCTGGGACGACCCGGTTCGAGCGGGGCTTGCCCGTGGCGGTGCGGCTGTCGGGGGATGCGGCGCGTCGGATTCCCCGCGAGCCAGGACCGGCCTGGTGTTCGGTGCGGGAGATCGACTGGGTGGGGCTCGCGTGGTCTGTGGTCCATGGACAGTGGCTCGCGCATCCGCACCTTCGGGGCGTGACACGGATGCGGAGCGTGGAGCCGTTCTGGGCCCGGTTGATGGGCCAGCCGCCTGGCGTCACTCGACTGGAGCTGTGTGGGCCTGTCGTGCCCCAGGTGCGCGGCACGCCCGCGGCGGCGGATGTGTTCGACAGGCTGGCCCTGCTGCCGAGCCTGTCGTGGCTGGAGCTGCGTGACGCGCACCTGGACGATGTGAGCCTGTGCGCGGGCTCCAGGCTGGCGACGAAGCTGTCGCGCATCGACATCGTCGGCCAGGGACGTTGGTCGCTCACGGTGAGGCCGGGCGCGGAGGTGCCCATCGAGGCGACGCTCATGAGCGAGCGGGCCATCGATGATTTCGAGCGGGTCCTGCGCGCGGCGGAGGGGTTCGGGTCCCGGGGCCTGCGGGTGCGCCGGGAGCACAGCCTCGATGCCGAGCGCGTCGAGCGCCTGCGCCGGGCCGCATCTGGCTTCTCCCACGTGGAATGGGTGTGAGCGTGTCCACGTCGCGGTAGAGTGGTGGTGTGGAAGACAGCGTGTTGGGGCACCTGGAGCGCGCCGCGGAGTCCTTTGCCCGGTACGACGAAGACGAGGCGCTCGGCGCCCTGTTGGCCGCCTGGCGGGTGTGTCGCTCACCGGCGCTGGTCAAGCTGTGTGAGGAGGTCGAGCGGCGCCTGGCCGCGAATCGTCTCGACGCGGAGGGCAACGAGAAGCCGTCGCCGGACGGGACGCGGGAGGTCACTCCCAGAGCCATGGCGTCGACCCTCGTGTCGGAGACAAGGCGGTCCTCGACACTGGAGATGTTCTACCTCGACCAGGTCCTGCGGATGTCCCCGAACCCGCAGCTCGGGCCCGCGCTGGTGAGCCTGTCCGGGCGGCCCGAGTTCCAGGTTCCGCTGAACCTGACGAAGCTGTGTCTGGCGCTCAAGCACGTGGGCCCGCCCTTCGACATCGCGCCGCTCCAGGCGCTGCAAGCCAGACTGTCGCCGGACAACGAATCCGCCGGTCGGCTCGCCTTCATCATCCGGATGGGGCGTGAGTGGGTGCCTCCGGTCCTGGGTGCGCGCGCCGAGGCCGTGCTGCGGGACGTGCGCAACGCGCTCGACGCGAGAGGGGACCATGAGCGGCGCCGCGCGAGCATCCGGGAGCAGTGGCTGCCCCAGGTCTACGCCCAGCTCGACGACGATGCCGCGCGGCTGGTGATGGCCGATGAGCTGGTGGCCCTCGGAGACCCCTGGGGCGAGTTCATCGTGCTGCAATGCTCGCCCGCTCCCGATGAGGCCCGGGTCGACGCGCTGCTCGCGGCGCATCGAACGAGCTGGGAGGAGCCTCTGGGGCTGCTCGTCATGCCGGGCACGACGCGTTTCGAGCGAGGGTTCCCAGTGGCTGTCCAACTGGGTGGGAGCGCCACCCTTCAACCGCCCTGGCCCGAGCCGGGCGTCGCGTGGAGCACGGTGCGGGAGATTGATTGGGGCGGAGGTCTCGACAGGGATTGGTTCATGCATGCGCACCTGCGCGGTGTCCGACGGATTCGTCGGATGGCTTTCGCGGCGGCGCACGACCTGGACCTCCATCCTTCCGTGAGCAGGCTGGAGTTGTGTGAGTGTGGAGGGCACGGGGCCCATCTGGTCGCGGGGCCTGGGGTTGGCTGGTCGAAGACGTTCGAGAAGCTGGCGCTGCTGCCGAGCTTGTCGTGGCTGGAGCTCCGCGACGCGGACCCGGTGGGCCTGCGCCACTGCGCCAGCTCTTCCCTGGCGAGGAAGCTGGAGCGCTTGGATGCCGACAGGCAGGCCGCATGGCGGCTGACGGTGCGGCCCGCGGAGCAGGTGCCCATCGAGGCGACGCTGGTGAGCGAAGAGGCCGTCGGCCGTTTCGTGGACGTCCTGCGCGCGGCGGAAGGATTCGGGACGCGAGGGCTTCGCGTGCGCTGCGAGCGCAGGCTCAAGCCCTGGCAGATGCAAGACCTGAAGCAGGCCACGGAGGCCTACGCTCACGTCGAGTGGGTGTGAGGCCCGCTGGGCCCAAGGACAATTCATCTGTCCGGTGGCGGACTGCCCTCCCGCGCTCGCTTGAGCAATGTCTGGCAATCCCTACCCTCTCCAGGTGGAGGTCCCACGCCCATGGACACCCGACTCGAGCTCCTGTCTCGCGAATACCTGGAGTCGCCTCACGCTCATCTCGCGGAGCTGCGACGCCGTGGCCCCGTCGTCCAGGTGGACCCCGGTGGCATGTGGCTCGTCACCCGCTACGACGAGGCGCAGCAGGTGCTCAAGTCCGCGAGCCTCTTCTCGTCCCAGGGGCTGCGATTGACCGCGCAGCCGCCGTGGCTCCAGCGCGTCAACCCCTTGGCCGACTCGCTCCTCTTCCTGGATCCGCCCCAGCACGGGCGACTGCGCGCGCTCATCAGCCGTGCCTTCACTCCCGCGGCGCTGGCGCAATTGGAGGCCCGCCTGCGCGGGGTCGCCCGGCAGCACGTGGCCGACATGATGGACAAGAAGCACGTGGACTTCGTGGACGCCTTCGCCATGCCCATTCCCGCGACCGTGATGGGCTGGCTCCTCGGGCTGGACGCCTCGTTGCAGCAACACTTCATGCGCTGGACCCGTGTCCTCGTCACCATGAATGGAGTCCAGCCGGAGGGCGCAGGGGAGATGGAGCGTCAGCACCGCACCCTCGATGAGCTGGAGCGGTATTTCCAAGGCGTGCTGGACGAGCGGCGGAGCGCTCCGCGGGATGACATGGTCAGCGACCTGCTCCGGGCGCGGGTGGACGGGGTGGCGCTGACCCATCACGAGTTGATGAGCTTCCTCTTCCTGCTGCTCGTCGCGGGGCTGGAGACCACCGTCAACCTGCTCAGCCAATGCGCGCGGGTGTTCTTCCAACATCCGGAGCTGCTGCTCCGCCTGCGCAAAGACCCCACTCTCATCCCTCGCTTCGTCGAGGAGACCCTGCGCTACGAGCCCAGCGTGATGTCCACGCTGCGCCTGTGCACCCAGGACGTGACGCTGGCCGGAGTGGAGCTGCCCCAGGGGGCCCTGGTCCTGGTGTCGCTGGCCTCCGCCGCCCGCGACGAGAAGTATTTTCCGGACGGCGACCGGTTCATCCTGGAGCGGGAGGGCCCGCCGCGCCTCTCCTTCGGACATGGGGCCCACTACTGTCTGGGGGCCATGCTCTCGCGGATGGAGGCTCGCGTCGCCCTGGAGGAGCTCGTCTCCCGGGTGGAGCGGCTGGAGCTCCGCACGGAGCACATCGACTGGACGACCTCCCTCATCGTCCGTGGGCCGGTCACGCTTCCCGTCGAGGTCTTTGCTCCCGCGACGGGACAGCCCCTGCCGGCACGCCTCGCGTGACCCAGGACCTGCCCGCCAGTCTCGTCACCCCGGGGAGCCTGGAAGGGGAGGGGATACCAGTTCCAGTGGTCGGACGAAGCGCGGGCCGCGAGGGAAGGCGGGGTGGGTGGGGCCCAGGGCCAGGATGGCCACCAGGGCGATGAGCGACTGCTGCTCCCAGCTCAGGGCGCCTGCGGAACGTAGCGCAGGCGGGTGCCTCCGACGCCGTGCTCGAGGAGCACCTGCTCGAGCGGGGAGGAGAGGTCTCCGTCCGTGGCGGTCCGCTTCAGTTGGTCCTTCTGTCGGTTCTCGACCTTCGTGGGCGGGTTGGCGGGTTTGTTCGCGAAGAGATTTCTCTCGGACTCCTCTGCCTTCCGTCCTGCCTTCGCGGTGCCTCCGCCGGTCATCGGGTACAGGCCGTCGTCCGGGAGCATGTCCGCGAATTTGTGGGTTCCGTTGGCGATCTCCTGGAGACTCAGCACGCTGTTGAAGATGACGGAGCGGTGTCGGGCGGGCTCAGCGACCATCCAGGTGACGAGCATCTCCCTCAACAGGGCGTGGAAGCTGGCGAGCGCGTCCGGAGGATCCTTGGCGGGGTTCTTCACCATGTCCAGCATCGCTTGGGCGAGCACCGGGTCGTCCACGCTCTCTGCTGCCTGCAGATGGGTCAGTCGCTTGAGGAACTCGGGATAGCTGACCTTGTGCTCCGGTCCGGCGTTGCCGGGCGTTCGCAATCCCTGCTGGTTGGGGTTCTCGTCGTAGGCAATCGGCGCGCCATGTCCGAGAACGATGAACTCTCCCTTGGGCAGGCTCTTGCTCGGGCCCTTCACGCCAATGGGGATCCTCCCGGAGCCCACCGGCAGGCTGAGCAACTTGCTTTCTGTCTTTTTGCTCTCCGCGACCTCGCGCAGGCCCTGGGCCGCCGAAGCCCACCAGATGAGCCCGTCACCACTGGGCGTCAGCTCTCCAGTGCTGACGGAGCGGGTCCGGCCGGTGGGATCTTCGGATATCGCGGAGTCGATGACGTCCACGTCAATGGGGGCCCCGGGCGTGTCGGTTCCAGGCTTGACGTGGTCATGGAGCCTGTTGGCCGCGCCGCCCAGCGCCAACGAGGCCCTGGCGCTCTCGTTGTCTGGGGGGAGGGTCGGCTGTTCACGGAGCACGGGGCGGCTCTTGATGGCTTCGATTCGCGCCTTGAGCCTGAGGCCCGCCAGCTCCTCCTCGCTGCCCGGAGGCGCCGCTTTCGCCATCCACGCCCCGATGTTCTTGGACAGGGTGTTGAGCTTGGAGAGATAGTTCTTGAGAACGTTCTTGCTCGCGGCGGGCGGACCCTCGCTCAGCACGTCGAACTGCGCTTGCAGGTCCCCTGGAACCAATGCGTCTCCCGGCTGGGGCACGTGATGGTTGGCGCGAAGCAGCCCGGTGGCGCCGTCGTAGATGTTGTTCGTGGCGTCATCCCAGATCTGGTGCTCCAGCAGTCCCGGAGGAATCAGTGCGAGGTCGGGCGCCGGGCCGGCGTAGGCGGTGTCCTCCGGGACGACGCCCGCTCCCTGCCTTCGCCATTCCATCCGCTGGATGGGCGCGGCGGAGCTCGGTGCGCCCGGGTTGAGCGAGGTGCCGACGCGCGACAGCGCCCGCACGCGAGGACTCTGGTCGAGCTCTCCCTGACGCGCTCTCAACTGGCTGACGTGGGGGGTGTCCGTCGTGTGCCCCGCGCGCATCACGGGCTGCCTGGCGCGCTCGTGGGTTGACCGGGCCATCTGGGTCCGCATGCGGGGCTCCTGTCCATGCCACGTGGAGGCCAGGGATTGTGGAGGGCCCCCCGCGGCGAAGGAAGGAGCGGGGACGTTCGGCCCTGTCCCAGGACTCGCTGGGGCGGTGGGATGCACCACCGCTGACCTGGTCAGGCCCACGCGCTCCAGGTTCGAGCGCGAGAGGAAGACGGAGGGCTGACGAAGTCGCGAGGGCGGTGGCCCCGGGGGCGGGCTGGGGGTAGCGTGACCGTCCATGCGTCACACTCTCATCGTTTCCTTGTCGGTCGTGCTGTGGGCGACGGGCTGTGCCCATTCGGGGGCTCCGTCGCTCCCCGCGAGTCATGGACAGCTCTCCCTCGCGATGGCGTACCAACTGGACCCGGAAGGCAATCCGCGCGAGGCCTCGGAGCTGCCGCCCGCGTCGTTGTTCAACCCGGGGGCGAAGGGAGGCGTCGCGCCGGAGAGGGCGCGTGAGGCCTTCGTCGAGGCCGTGGCGCTGTTGAAGGGCGCGCCCACGGAGGTGCAGGTGCGGCAGGCCTCCGCGACGCTGTCGGCCGCTTGCGCCGTCGACCTGTTCGACGCCTGTGAGTTCCTGCTCACGAACTTCCAGCCCGTGAAGCGGGTGGAGGGGCCGTCGATGCCGGACGTCCCGAAGGAGGTCTTCCTCCTCCGCAAACCACAGGTGGTCGTCCTCCGGGGCCGGGTGGACACGGACGGACGCGCGCGGGAACTCCAGGTCGTGGAGTCTCTCTTCCCGAAGTTCGGCGAGGAGCTGGTGAAGGTCTTCGCCGCGACCCGGTATCAACCGGCCATGCTCGCGGGGCATCCCATCGCGACCTCGCGCCTCTTCCGGATCCAGTTCCAGATGCCCCTCGAGAACCGGACTCCCGAGGCGGAGCTGGAGTGGGTCCGGATGCGCGTCGCCCGCTTCCCCGGGAGCGCCGACGCCTGGTCGCACCTGGCGAAGTTGCTGGGCTCACAGACTCCCGAGGCCCCTGGCTATGTCGAAGCGCTCGAGCGGTTGAACGCGTTGGCACCGACGTACTGGTGGGCCGCGAACGAGCTGTCATGGCACTACGTCCAGGCGGGGCGCCACGCGGAGGCGGAGCCGAGGGTGCGGGTGGCCCGGCAACTGGCGCCGCGCAACGCCTATGTGCTGGAGACCTCCGCCGCGGTCCTTCGGGGGCTGGGGCGGTGCGAGGAGGCGCTGGCGGACCAGCGGCAAGCCGTGGCGAGGCTCCAGGAGCAGTGGCCGCGAGAGGAGCGGGAGCGGTTCGAGCGCACCCTCGCGGACTACCAGCGGGACTGCCCGGGTGGGTCCCCGCCCGCGCCGAGTCCTGTCGCGCCCTGAATCGCCGCGTCGTCGTCCTGCCTCACGCGACCTGGCTGGTGCCGGATTCTCCCGGCGCCGCCTACGCGTGAAGAAGGAAGCCGCGAGCGCCGGGGTGCGAGGATGCGCGGTTCGATGATTCCTCTCATCCGCGAGCGCCCAGGCCCACGTCGCGGGAGGCTCCCGCTTCATGTTCCACCGCACCGAGGAGGTGGGGGCGCCACGGCGAGGCTCTCGCTGCCTCGCGTGGTCGTGGACGTGCGTGGCGTGACAGCCGCGTGGAGGTTGGAGATCATCTCGTGAGCCCATGCACCTCCGCGCGGGCGCCGTGAACCCTCACGAGGTCATCCAGCGATGCACACCGTCATTCAACGGGTCGAGTCAGCACGGGCTTTGGAGTCGCATGCGGCGAGGCCGGTCGCGCAGCGCTTCTCCGCGGGAGTGAGCGGGTTGGGGATGCTGGCGGAGCGCCTCAATCAGCGCCCCTCGGTCCAGGCGCTGCTCCAGCGTCAGCGCGGGTACGACGAGGGACCTCGTGCGGCGCCGGTACAGCGGATGTCGTGGGGCGGGAGCGGCGTCGTCCAGCGCGAGGGTGACAGCGACAGCGAGGACGTGGTGGACGCGGACCCGTCGAAGTACGCGGACTTCGACCGGAGGGCGCACGAGGAGTTCCTGCGCAACCCCATCTATCAGCAATGGGTGCAATCGATTCTCGAACAAGGCTCAGTCAATGTCAGCACCGGGAACACGGACCCCTATGCCCCGCTCGCGGCCTGGCGCCCGCTGGCCCGGCAGATTCTCATCCAGGAGCGGGTGACGCCGTCGCCCCGGCGCGCCAGCATGATGGCGTTCGAGATGACCAATGCCTTGCAGACGCCACGGACGGATGCGTTGAAGGCGCGGGCGCTGGCGGGCGAGTTCGAGGACCCGTCCGATGTGAACGCGGGAGAGACACGCTATGCCCACGAGGCGGAGCGCTCCGAGTACGACGGCCTGTCCATGCACCACCAGATGATGGCGCATGGCATCCAGAACCTGGGATGGCCCGCCGCGCTCGACACCTACGGGCCGAAGCTGCAGGAGGGTGGGGTCTGGGACACCTTCGAGAAGTACCTGGCGCAGCAGGAGCAGCGCGGGCACACGAACATGCATCGCTCCAACTACAACCAGTGGCGCGGCCCCTGATATCGGAGGAGCTGTCGGTCCCAGGTTCCTCGCGACAGCAGCACGGTCGTCAGCGAGGCTGGGTCGCGTGGACCTCCCACGCGACCTCCAGGCTCTCGTGCCGCCGGACGGTGACGCTCTTCAAGAAGCCCGGCGTCTGCCCTGGCACGAGCCGGAGCCCTGGGAGGCTCCGGAGCAGGGCCTCCAGCGCCAGGCGCGCCTCGAGCCGCGCGAGCGGGGCGCCGATGCAGAAATGCAGCCCCTGCCCGAAGGCGAGGTGCTTCTTGACGTCAGGCCGGCGGACATCGAAGCGCTCCGGCTCGTGGAACCGGGCCTCGTCGCGGTTGGCGGACGCGTAGACGATGCGGATGTGGGCGCCCTTGGGGATGGGGACGCCCCCGAGCTCCACGGGCTCCAGCGCGGTCCGGAACATGGCATGCACGGGGGAGGTCATCCGCACGGCCTCCTCGACGGCGCCCGCGATGAGGGCCGGGTCCTCCCGAAGGGCCTGGAGTTGTTCCGGGTGCTCGAGCAGGAGCTCGACCGCGCCCACGATGAGGCCCGCGGTCGTCTCGTGCCCCGCGAAGTGGACCTGCATCAGCATGCTGACGAGCTCCGCCATGCTCATGGGCGGCGTCATCTCCTTCGAGCCGGTGACGATGTCGCTCAGCAGGTCCTCCCGGGGCGCTGTCTTGCGTTCCTCGAGCGCCTGGGCGAGGTAGCGCTGGAATTCGACCACGCCCCGGGCGCAGGCGACCTGGTGTTCGATGGAGCCATGGGCGGCGAGGACCGTGGTCAGCTCGTCGGACCAGCGCCGGAACCGGTGGATGTCCGCGCGGGGGATGCCGAGGATCTCCGCGATGATGCTGGCCGACAGCGGATGGGCGAACCGGAGGAACAGGTCCGCCTTGCCCTCGTTCCGGAAGGAGTCGATGAGCTCGTCCACGAGGGCGCGGATGAAGGGCTCCTTCTCCGCGAGGCGCCGCCCGGTGAAGGCCTTGCTGACGAGGCCGCGGAAGCGCGAATGCGCGGGTGGATCATTGTCGACGAGGCTGGGGACCAGGGGGTAGCCGTCCATCAGCGCGGCGACGACTTCGGGAGGCGTGGTCGCGGCGCCCACGGTGATGGATTCAGCGGAGGAGAAGCGCTCGGTATCGGCGACCACGGCGCTGATGTCCGCATGTCGCGTCACCACCCACGCCCCCAGCGCCGGGCTGAAGAACACCGGCGCCTCCCGCCGCGCACGCGCGAGGAAAGGGTGGGGGTTCTCGAGTTGGGGAGAGTCGAGCGGGCGGTACTCGGACCCGAGTCCTGACGCGGCGCTGTCCTTGAACATGCGTGCTGCCCTCCCTCGAAGGTTCGTCGGAGGGCTGAAGCCTAACCCAAGGGAGGGCCGCCAGCTCAGGGCTCGGAGAAGCCGCCGCGCACCCAGGCGTTGGCGGTGTCTCTGTTGAACTTGAAGTTCATCGGCACGCGATGCTTGGCGACCGTGGCGCCCGCGTCGTCGATGGCCGAGAGCAGGGCGTGGGGCTCGTACTCATCGGCGACCAGCTCCAGGCGGACCTCGTACCAGCGGCCCTCCCAGGCGATGGAGAGCTTGCGGGTCATGGCCTGGTCGCGCTGTCGGGCGGAGCGGTCGAGGACCTCCGAGGCCGTCTTCACGAAGGTCGCGAACGCGGGCGCGTCGAAGGGCTTGGGGTTCTTCTTGTCGCGGCCCATGACCCACGGGCTGATGAGGACGGGCTCGGGGATGCCCTGCTTGCGGATCTCCACGGCCCAGCCGTCATCCTCCTCGTTCTTGATGACGCGGGCCGACCAACCATTCTTCCGCCAGAACGTGGGCTCCATCACTTCGGGTTCGGCGGGCGTGCGCTCTTCACTCATGCGGTTCTTCATACCCTCCGACGGCGGTGGGACGGAGCGGAGAATGCGCCTTCTCCGCACCCCGGCAGTCGACCGCGCGCTCGACGCCCTCGCTGTCGAGCACTGCGCGTGTCCGCTCAAGGGCCCGACTCGCCGAAACCGGGGTCCGGGTCCGCGTCGCCGACGCGCTGGCCCGCCTCCGGCCCGGCATCGAGCTGCTGCTCGAACGCGCCCAGAAAGCGCGCACCGTCCGCGACGACCTGCGCCCCGCCGAGCTGATCGCCCTGCTCGCGGCCATCTGCCAGGAAGCGCTCGCGGACGAGTGGAGCGAATCATTCCGCAAGCGTGCGCTCAACCTCCTCTTCGACGGCCTGCGGCCGACCGCGAGACGTTGACCGCCATCCCACGCCGGACAGGGCCGCCGCCTCGCCGTCCAGGTCCGTTGGGACGTGGGGGCCTCAGGCCGCCGTCGCCGGCTTCCTGAGCAGCTCGACGAGGGCGGAGATGCTGTGTTCCCCGTGGCCCCGCGCGACGGCCTCGCGAAGCAGGTCGTGCATGGGCTCGTGCCACGAGACGTCGAGGTTCCCCTCGGCTCCTATCTCGTGGTCGTAGGGGATGCCCTCGTGGAACAGCCCCAGCGATGAAGCGGGCTTGCTGTAGTCACCCGTGTCGATCTCCTCCGCCAGCGAGGGCAGCACAGCGCAGATCATCTGCAGCCATTTGACGGTGTAGGGCACCAGCGTGCTCGCGCTCTTGCCTCGACTCGTGACGAGGGCTGCTCCCTGGAAGAAGCCCAGGAGCGCGGGGAGGAGGGTGCCACCCACGGCCATCTCGTACAGCTTGGCGAGGTCGGGTTCGGTGCCGAGGTGCACGGTGTCTCCGCCGAGCACCTTCAGCACGCCCTGGTGCTCGTCGAAGACCGCCTTGTCGCCGCTGTAGAGGAGGAGGGTGTCCGGTTTGCCCACCGCGTCCGGGACGTTCTTCACCGCGCCGTCCAGGAAGCGGAGGTCATGGCGCGTGGCCCACTCGGCCAGTCCGCGAGCGCTGGCGGGTGTTCCGGAGTTCAGCGTGACGAGGGTACGGCCCGCCAGGGCGGACGCGGCGGGGGCCAGCACCTGGAGCGTGGCGTCGTAGGTCGTCAGGCAGGCGATGACGAGCGGGCTCGCGGCGACCGCGGCTTCGATGTCGCGGACCTGTGTGGCGCCCCTCGCCACCAGGGGTGCGGCCTTCTCAGCGGTGCGGTTCCACACCGTGGTCGGGTGCCCGGCGTCGAGGAAGGCCCTAGCCAGCGCGGCCCCCATCGAGCCGAGCCCGATGACGCTCACCGCGATGCGGTGGTCGTCCTGTGAAGTCTTGTTCCTGTGCATGGTCAGCTCATCCGAAGGAGAAGGTGGCCCTCGCGCTCGCGGAGGACGGTCCTTCTCTGGTGGGATGCTGACGATTTGACAAGTACCGGCATTTTTATCGGGTACTGATGTTTTTGTTCGGATGGAGCCGGAATGAAGCGACGCAAGTACACCTGTGGATTGGATGCGGCCATCGACGTGATGGGCGGAAAATGGAAGGCCCTCATCCTGTGGGCGTTGCAGACCGGAACGATGCGCTTCGGTGAGCTCAAGCGCTCGGTGCCGGGGCTCAGCGAGCGGGTCTTGATTGCTCAGCTCAAGGAGATGGAAGCCAGCGGGCTGGTGCATCGCGAGGTGTTCCACCAGGTGCCCCCGAAGGTGGAGTACTCGCTGACGGAGCTGGGCCACTCGCTCATCACCGCGCTCCTTCCGCTGGGGGAGTGGGGCGAGAAGAACATGGCGCGCATCGAGGCCATCGCACGCCGGGCCCAGCCGCGCTCTTGATGGGGGAAGGCTGGACAGGCGTGCCACGATGACACCCGCCTGGGTTGCCTCCGTGAGCGTGCGCGCGGCTGCGGTAGGGGGTGTTGCTCGCCGTGGAGCGCCTGCTCGGGGAGTTGAGCCGGCTGGAGCACGCCTTTCGCGCCAAGGGGAGGGAGCTCACGGGCCTGCTCAAGGTGGGGCGCACCCAATTGCAGGACGCGGTGCCCATGACGGTGCGCCAGGAGCTCGAGGGGTTCGCCACCGCCCTCGCGGAGGAGCACCCGCGCTACGCGGTGGCGATGTCCGCGTTGTGCTCGATAAAGCTCGTCCCTTCTTCATGGGTGCTCTCAGCGAGGAGCGCGGCTGCCTCCGTTGTCCTGTCGCGGTGGTGTCAGTGCCTCACCCGCGTGGCGAGCCACGCCATCGGCAGGTAGGCGACCACGATGTCGAGCACGATGAACCACGTCGGCGCGGGAATCATGAAGCTCGCGGCGATGCCGCCGGCCAGGAAGAGCGCGCCCACCGCGAACGCGAAGACCGTGCGATGACTCCCAGCGACGAGGAACGCGACCAGCGCTCCGGCGAAAGTGCCGAGCGCGTGGGCCAGGAACGGAAACACGAAGTGCTTCGGCTCGAACAGGTGAATCGCGGCGGCGAGGCTCTCGGCGTTGGAGGTATCGACACCGGCGGGGGCGGGAATCACCCGTGGGCCGAGCATCACGAGCGCCATGTTGACGACCGAGCCCACCGCGAAGCCGACGATGACCGCGAGGATGTTGCGAATGATTTTCATGGAGTAGGCCGCGCAGTGTGACATGCCGCTGCGCGGCTGTCCCTCAATCGGCGACGCTTCACGTGGCTACGGGGTCGTCGTACAGGCGTACGGTGTCCAGGCGGAGGCGCCCGCCGCGTTCTGGGAGCGGATGGCGAAGCACATATAGGTATTGGGCGACAGGCCCGTCCACGTGTACGTGGTGGTGTTGGCGCCCAGGTTCACGGTCGTGACTCCGTTGGTGAGCTGGAACCCGGTCTCGTTGCCGGAGGTGTCCGTCCAGTTCACCCGGATGCTGGTGCCGCTGATGGCGGTGGCCGTTTGATTCGTCGGCATGGCGGGCACCGTGGGCGTGGTGGTGCATGCCCACGGCGTCCAGGGGGAGGTGCCCGTGGCGCTGTAGGCGCGGATGGCGAAGCACATATAGGTGTTGGGCGACAGGCCCGCCCACGTGTACGTGGTGGTGTTGGCGCCCAGGCTGACGGTGGTGACACCGTTGGTGAGCTGGAATCCGGTTTCATTGCTGGACCTGTCGGTCCAGTTGACGCGGATGCTGGTGCCATTGAGCGCGGTTGCCGTCTGTCCGGTGGGAGCCGCCGGAACGGTGAAGAAGGCGCTCTTGTTCGTGGCGAGGGAGTTGCGGTCGTAGTCGTTCAGTCCGATGGTGGGGTAGTCCCACCAGAAGCCCATCACGGAGGTCTCCATCCCCCAGCCCACGCTATCGGGGTGGGGAAGGCCGAAGCCGTGGCCGAGCTCGTGCGCGACGGCGCCGGTCTGCTTGCGCTGGCCGGACCACCAGTAGGCTCCCTCCGCCACGTGGCCCTGGAGGCTGTCGATGGCCCAGTCGCCGACGATGGCCTGTCCGCCGTTGCCGCCGGTGTACCCACGGCCTCCCGCGAAGCCGCCAGCGCCCTTGAAGAAGATCATCGTGACGTAGCCGCTCTGATTTTGAGCCGGAGGGGTGGGGTAGCCGCGGGAGTGCAGCTCCGCCATGACGGCCCCCTCCATGTTGCCCGTGATGGTGATGACCCCGTCGTCGTAGATGTTCCCCGGCCCCCAGGAGATGCCGTACGACTCCTTGTTGCCGTTGGCCTGAACCACCTGCACCGGGTTGAGCACGAAGGTCGCGCCGTTGTTGTAGGTCGCATAGAAGCGCTGGATGTCGGCCATCGCGTTGTTGATGGCGGTGGCCTCTGCCTGCACTTCGGAGCTGCTCACGCTCCAGTCGGTGGGCACGAACAAGACTGGCACCACCGAGTAGTCCGGCCACGGATACGGAAATGTCGGGCTGGCTGTCGCGACGCTCGGCCCCAGCGCGCTGGAGAGGAGGAGGGCCGCGCAGAAGATGCTGAGACATCTGTTCATGAAATGCTCCTGAGGCAGGATGGCCCCGGTCAGGGATTCGGGCCGAGGAGGGGTGTGGCGCGTGGGAGTGTAAGCCGCGCATGTGTTGCCCGATAGGACACCCGGAAGGCGGAGCGGACTTGTTGTGGGACGTGTTTTACAATCGCAATGCGATTGTTCGGTGAACCCATACTGATTGGGCTTCGGGTTCGGAAGTGCGCGCCTTTCGAGGCAGGTTTCGACCTGTCAATATCTGGGCAGCGTGACATGCATGTGACGCGGGCGCTCAGATTCGAGGGCGTGTCGCCGCCAGCGCTGGCGCTGTCGGAACACCCTGTTCAGGGGACATCCATGGCGAAGCGTGAGTGGTGGGCTGTCCTGCTTTTCCTGCTGGCGAGCTGTGCGTCGGCACCGACCGTCCACAGCGGGGCTGCCGGGCTGCTGTTCGAGGATGACTCCTCAGAGGACTGCCGCAAGGCGGCGGAGGACGATGGGGACGAAGGGTGCGTCACCATCGCGTGCGAGGGTGGCGCGTGTGGGCTCTACCGTTGTGAGGACGTGGCATCCGCCGCGGTGGCGTTCCGTACGGGCGCGCCGGCTGCTCCGATGGCGGGCATGGGCAACTCGCCGCAGCGGTACTGGGGAGGCCCGCAGGTGCTGCCGGGCCGTGAGCCGGTGCTCGTCTTCCGGAAGGAGCGCCCGGAGGAGTTGCCAAGCCAGAAAACGCTCCGCACGGCGCGTAGGGAGTGGGAGCAGGCCACGAAGGAGAAGCACCACATCTTCCCCCGAGCCTTCGAGCCCTACTTCAACCGGCGCGGTATCAACATCCACGAGTACACCCTTGCCATCGATGTGAAGCTGCACAAGCAAATCCACGGAGGGGCCAGCGGTGCGCCTTGGAACGCGGATTGGCGCCAGTACATCGAGCGCATCGAGCGGGATGCGCTTGAGGATGGCGCCTCTGGTGCGGAGGTGCGAAAGCAGCTCTTCGAGTTCGCTGGGGGCATGATTCAGAAGTACCGTCTCGTCGGGATGCCGATGTCGTACTGGCAGCAGCTCACCGCGAACATGCAACTGGCGAAGGAATAGGGATGCGCTACTACCGACTCGACCCTATCGACGACGCGGCGGACGCCCAGGGGCGCTGGAGCCTTGACGCGAAGCGACGCTGGGGCCTGCCGGGGACGGAGTGCCCTCGGTGCCACTCCTCGCCGTTGGCCATCGCGCTCAACTACCCGAGCGTCGATCTGTCCAAGCTGCCTGAGGAGCGGGAGTACCGGAAGGCGAGGGTGGCCCCGTGGGACGAGTACGTCCAGCTCCGTGACCGCATCCTGCCGCTGCTGCCGCCAGGTGCCGTCGTTCAGCCGGGAATAGGGATGGGGCCGCTTGCGGGGCGGGTTCGCGGGCGCCCGTCACCCGTCGCGATGGATTCGTCGTGGAACCTCTTCGCCCAGCCCGAGGGCGTGGAGCGGCTGCTGGCGGCGGGCCTGGGCGGGATCAAGTCCGCGACGACCGAGATAAAGGCTGCGCGTGACGTCCCTCCGCTCCTGGAGATGGAGCTCCAGGTGGGTGGCGATTACGTGCCGGAGTGTCGCCCCGCGCCGGCGGGCGAGCCGTGCCCTGTGTGTGGCGTGCAGCGAAGGCGGAGGCCGGCGGTGGGTGCTGAGTGGCTCGACTCCTCCGCGATGCACGGGCTCGACGTCTTCCGGTTCACATGGAACCCAGCCATGACGGTTGCGAGCGAGCGCTTCGTGGCGGTCCTCCGCGACCTGGGCGACACCGGTATCCGGGTGACAGAGGTGGCCGTCAGGTGGCCAGCCGAGGCTGGCTCGTCCCCGTAGCAGACGGTGCGGCCTCCGGACAGCGCACTCCAGGTCAGTCGAGCGGCAGGAAGTCCGGCCGGGACGCGCTCTTGGACATGGGCCCGGTGGGCCCGTCGTTGAGGATGCACTCGCCAGCGATGGGCTCGGACACTTCGCAGCCCGACTTCGGGTTGCCCCAGCGCTCGGTGCGGTTCAGCCAGGACAGGCTTCCCTCGAAGGTCCCCGGCGTGCGCCAGTCGAAGGGGACCAGCGCGCTCCACGTGTCCCAGGCGATGCCGCGGCCGGTGTCGTCCGCCAGGAAGTCCCCGTTGGGCAGGTTCCGATAGATGTGCCGCGCGGCATCCGCGTAGAGGCCATGCGAGCCCAGGGCGGAGAAGAGCTCCGGTCGCCAGCCCGACAAGCCCAGGCCCTTGTCGCCATAGGTGAAGGTCTGTCCGCTGGCGTGCTGGCTCAGGTAGACCTGCGACGGGCGGCCCTCCACGAAACGCACCGTGGCGTGCTCCCAATCCCCCACGTGGTTGCCAAAGGTGGAGTAGCCGCCCACACAGCCCCAGGGCGAGTACCAGCCGATGCAGACCCGCTTGCCATTGTTGTATGGGTAGAACATCCAATACACCACGTCGGTGGTGGACGTGGGCTGGCCATTCACGGTGCGGGTGATGAGCTCCGCATAGACAGGCACCGGCGTCTGGTTCGGCCGCTGCCCGTCCAGGAACTGCGGGTCCGTGCAGGAGTCGCAGCCCAGCGCCTGGTTCGTCACCTGATGACCGCCCTCCACGTGCACGTTGGCGAGGTGGAACTCGGTGGAGGAGGGGAAGTAGGCCTCGCTCGGGTGCAGCCACACGCGAGGGGCGAAGGCCACCGCCGTGGCAGCGCTCACGGGCAGCCCCTGAAGCTCCGGGTGCGCCGTCGCGCTCTTGTTGATGGCCCAGTAGCGGCTGCCCCCCGTGTCGGAGTGACTGGGGCGCGCGACGAAGGTGGTGGCGGGCAGTCCCCGGTGATTCCTGGCGTTCGGCTGCCAGAGTCCCACGTCATTGTCCGCGCCGGAGCCGCTGTCATTCCACACGGCGACCGGATCGGCTGCCACCACGTACTCGCTCTTGAGGCAGCGGATGAGGTCCGTGGAGGGCTTGCCGTAGCCCAGCACCCCGACCGCGCCCAGGCAGGTGTAGCCAGCGGGCGCCACGGGCTCCCAGAACGAGCCGTCATGGGTGCCGCCGGAGCCCTTGTCGTTCCAGACCCAGACGTAGTCCACGGGCCGCGCGAGCAGGTCTCCCTCGCCTTGCACCACGAGCGCTGTCGAGGGGGCGGGGCCTCCGCCGCCGTTGGGCATCGCGACATCGCCCAGGGAGTAGTAGCCCGGAGCCTGGGCGAGGTTGGGCCGCCAGATGGAGACGTCGTTGTGCGAGCCCGTGCCGCTGTCGTCGTAGATCCACTGGAAGGCGGAGACGGGCTTGAGGAGGAGTCGCTGGCTGAAGCGCAGCGGCGCCCTGTCGGAGGTGAGGGTGAGGTCCGCGCTCTGGCCCGGAGAGACCGTCGCCGCGACGAGCTTGTACGTGCCGGGGGAAAGGGAGGCGGAGATCCGCGCGCCCAGGTTGCCCGCGCTGTTGTCATCCTCGGCGAGCACATTGCCGCTCGCATCGAGGAGATAGAGGTAGGCGTCCACGGACGAGGTGAGCGAGAAGGTCACCGTCGCCGTGGGGCCCGCATGGTCGACGATGAAGGTGCGATTGCCGGGATGCGTGGGATTCCTGCCACCCGAGCCGAGCCAACGCCCATACACCGTGTTGCCCTGGAGTCCCGCGAGGGACGCCTCCGTGTCGCGGAGCACGGTGTCTTCCACGGCCTCCAGCGGACCCCCACATCCCAACGCGCTCACTCCCAGCGACGACAGCACGAGCCAGCGGCGTGAACCCAGACGTCCAGCGAGCATACGGGCCTCTTCATGATCCTGTGTGAGCGCGCAGGATACACTCGATGCGGAACGCGACCATCGCTGCCCCAGGCTCCAGGCAGCGGGCAGCAAGGAGCGGCTGATCTTGGTATTCGAGCCGAGGACCCGAGAGGGCATGTCAGACCGGTGATGTGCAATCTCCTCGGCGGGCGCGCGCGGCCCAGGGGAAGGTGGACCCCTCTGAGCAGCAGCGCCACGACATGACACCGTGGAGGCTTGGGACTTGGAACCCTCTGGACACAGATTCGGAAGCGCCGTGGTCATCGGCGGCAGCATGGCGGGACTCCTGAGCGCGCGGGTGCTCGCGGACCACTTCGACAAGGTGACGCTGGTGGAGCGGGATGTGCGGGGGGAGGGGCCCGCCGCGCGCAAGGGTGTTCCGCAAGGGCCGCACATCCATGTGCTGCTGGACGCGGGCCGGCGCATCCTCGACAAGTACTTCCCAGACCTGTTCGAGCAACTCCAGGTCCAGGGCGCCGAGCTCATCGACTCGAGCGGGGACCTCGCCTGGCATCACTTCGGGGTGTGGAAGCTGCGCCGCACCAGCGGCATCCCCGGGTTGCTGTGCACCCGGCCCCTGCTCGAGTGGAACGTCCTGCGCCGGGTGAAGGCGCGGCCCAACGTCGTGGTGCGCGAGGGCTGCTCCATCGAAGGGCTCATCCACGACGAGAAGGGCACGGGACGCATCACGGGCGTCCGGGTCAAGACACCCCAGGGCGAGGAGTCGTGGTCGGCGGACCTCGTCGTGGATGCCAGCGGCCGGGGCTCGCGGATGCCTCAGTGGTTGGAAGCCCTCGGCTACGCGCGCCCGGAGGAGGAGCAGGTCGTCGTGGACCTTTCCTACACGACGTGCCTGCACGAGCCGCCGCCCCACTTCCAGAAGGAATGGAAGGCGCTCTTCCTCTATCCAAATCCTCCCAAGGCCTGGCGCGCGGGTTTCATCTCACACGTCGAGGGAGGCCGGTGGATCGTCACCCTCAATGGCTACTTCGGGGAGCACGCGCCCACTGAGTACGCGGGGTTCCTCGAGTACGCGCGCTCACTGACGCGTCCGGACCTGTACGACTTCCTGAAAGAGGCCACGCCGATAGGGCCCATCTCCCAGCACAAGGTGAAGGACTGCCGGTGGCGGCACTACGAGAAGCTGCCCCGTTTTCCCGAGGGGCTGGTCATCCTGGGAGACGCCGCGTGTGCCTTCAACCCCCTCTACGGGCAAGGCATGTCGGTGGCGGGGCTTGGCGCCGAGCTGCTGGACGCCTGCCTTCGCGAGCAGACCGGACTGTCGGGCCTGGCGCAGCGCTTCCGCGAGCGGCTGCCTGAAGTCATCCGGCTCCCGTGGCTGTTGGGCACGGGCATGGACCTGCTGTATCGGCAGGCCGTTGGGAAGCGGCCCTTCGGGCTGGGCTTGCTGCACTGGTACATCCTGCGGCTGATGGAGCGCACGTCGACGGACGCACACGTCCATCGCCAGTTCTACCGGATACTGCATCTGCACGCGGGGCTGGAGGCGGTTCTCCAGCCCTCCGTGGCCTTGCCCGTGTTGGGCCATGGCGTCATGTCGCTCTTCCGCCCGCTCGAGCGGCTGGCGAATACCGAGACACGAGCTCCCCCGCGTCCAGGCCCTGTCCCGGTTGAGAAGTCCACGGGGTAGAGGGGTGTGCTCAGCCTCAACCCTCGCTGCGCGGAGAACTCCTTCTGCGTCAGGCCGCTCGCATCGAAGGCTTCGGCGACCTGGAACCCCTCCTGCTTCTCAACCGGTTTCGACATTCCGGCCAGGGCCCTCCTCAACGGCTGGCCCGGCAGTGCCTTCCGCCACGTCGCTCGCCGGACGGTGACGGCCGTTCTGCTCGGCCAGGGGACGGGAACCGCCAGCTCATCGCGGCTTGCGCGCCATCAGGAATACGTTCTGCGCGCTGTCGCCGACGTCGGGCGTCTCGATATCGACGAATCCCGCATCGGCGACAGCGGCCCGAAGCTCGTCTCGGCGGAGCACCGTTACCCGTGGCGCCTTGCCAAGCCAACGCATCACCGCGAGGAGGCCCCCGAACATTGGCCCCAGGGGGCCGCCGAGGCACGCAGTGGAGGTGACGAGCGTGCCCCCCGGCACGGTCACTCGATACATCGCGTGCAGGAGCGCCGCTGGATCGTCAAGCAGGTGCAGGAGGTTGTAGGCGCATACGCAGTCGAACTGCGCGTCCGTGAACGCGTCCAGCGTGCCGGCAGGCTGCGCGTGGAAGACGACGTTCGCGGTGCCCGCAGCCGCGGCCTTGCGGTGGGCGATGGCGATCATGTTCCGCGAGATGTCGACCCCATGTGCCTCCGCCACGTGGGGCGCGAGCTCGAGGACGATGCTGCCGGTGCCACACCCCACGTCGAGCAGTCGGTCCGTCGGGCGGAGCCGGTCCCTGCTCAGTGCGAGCTTGCGAGCGGTCGCGGCGGGGTTCGGGAGCGGTTTCTTCGCGTACCTCTCGGCGATTGCGTCCCAGAATCGAGCGTTCGGGTGCGTCGTCATGTCGGCCTCCTGGTCCGCTGGTGGATACACCGGAGGCGTTCGGTCAGGCTGGTGCGTCGGCGGAACGCTGTGGTGCGTCCGTGCGCCGCCCGGCGTACCGCGCGATGCGACGCTCGAACCCCTCGCGGATGACGCCGCGGACCGCCTGCACGCGCGCGTTGTCGCGCAGGTCCGGGTGGTACAGGAGCCAGATATCGGCGACGTGCCGGGCGTCTGCCTCTGGAAGCCGCACCAGCCCGGGCTCCGCGTCTCCGACATAGGCGGGGAGGATCACCAGGCCGAGCCCCTCGATCGCCGCGCGCACCAGCAGATGCAAGGTGGAGAACGCGCCCCACATCGGCAGCCCCGGATAGCTGCCCTCGCGGACGAGGGGCTCGAGTTGACGACGATCTTCGATGGTGAGCCACCGCGCCGCGCCCCCGCGTGGATCAAGCCGCTCTACATGCGCCGCTCCAACGAAGTTGACGCACACGATGGGGGCAAGCCGCCGCCCGGCCAGGTACTCCGGTGGCGTGGTGTCTCTGGGGAGTGCCCGCACGGCGAGGTCGGCTTCGCCCTTGGCGAGGTTGAAGGGCCGGCTGTCAGTCGTGACCGCGATCTCCACGCTCGGGTGCTGCGCGCACCAGGGCCGCAGGTCCTCGAGGATCTGCCCTGCGACGTACTCGTCGCAGCACGTGAGATGGACCGTCCCCGACAGGCTCTCGTCATGTCCGGCAGCGCCGCGCGTCAGCGCGCAGACCTCGTCTTCGACGCGCACGGCCGCCGGCATCATTCGCTCGCCGGCATCGGTGAGCACGAACCCGTCGCGATGCCGGTCGAACAGCCGGGTCCTCAGCTCGGACTCGAGCGCGTCGACCCGCCGGACGACCGTGCTGTGGCTCACGCCGAGTTCAGCGCCGGCGGCGCGCACCGAGCCGAGCCGAGCCAGCGCGAGGAAGTAGCGGAGATCGTTCCAGTCCACGGGGGAGGACTATACCTGTGACGCACGGTAACGAGCCGCCGCGGAGCGAACCTCCGTCAACTCCACGAGGTTTCCCTCTCGATTCCAGGTCCCTCCAGGGGCGAGGCGTACGGGACTCGAACCCGTACTCCAACCGACGCTCCCCCGACGCTGCACCTTGCCATGGGGCCCAAGGGCGGACGATTCTCCGCCCCCCATGAGCGTGCTCGACAAGGTGCTGTCATTGCGGCCCGGCAACACGGTGGCCCGGGTAGGCGCGAGCTCGCGCGTGCCGCTGCTCAACCCGCGTGAACCGCTGCGCGCCCTCGAGCGCCTCCCGGTGGCCCTGGCCTGTCTCCCCGTCCAGTCGAAGGCCGCGCTGCCGGGCCTGCTCCGCGCCGCGCGCTCCGAGGACGCGGTCCTCGGCCTGGCCTGTCCGCACCCCACCGCGGACCGTGGCGCCGCCGAGCGCTTCATCGCGGCCGTGCACGAGGCCGCCGCCGAGGCCGAGCACGCGCGCCCCCTGTTCCTCCAGGCCGGTCCCATCCGCGTCACCGGCTCCGACGAGGACTCCCTCGCCCCCCTGCGCGAGGGCCTCTTCCGTGTCGTCGATGCCGGCTTCACCCTGGTCTCCCTCGACCTGTCCCGCCTGGACTCCTACGCCGCCGTGGAGGCCGTGAACGCCCTCGTCGGCCCCGTGACGGAGCGCGAGCTCGCCCTCGAACTCAGCGCCCCGACGCCCGCCTTGGGCGGCCTCATCGACGCCTACCGCACCCTCCTCGAGGGACTGTCCCAGTGGAAGGTCCCCCTCCGCTTCGTCCGTGTCTCCGAACGTGACCTCGGCGGCGCCGAACCCGACGTGGGCACGCTCCGCTCCATCGTCGACCTGGCCACGGACTACAACGCCTCCGTCTGCGTCGGCGACGTCCGCGAGGGCTTCCCCCGCATGCTCCCCTCCTACGTCGCCGCGGGCGCGAAGAAGGTCGACTGCGTGGGCCCCTTCGAGCGGCTCGCGCTGACCTCATGGCCCCCCGAGGTCCGCGAGAGCCTCGAGTCCAGGTCCACCGCCTCCGGCGTCGCCGCCGGAGAGCTCCTGAGCGTCGTCGAGGACTCCCTGCCGCCCCTCGACCCCCAGGCCCGCGAGCGGCTCGAGGCTCTCTCGTTCGCCGAAGCCGCCGAGGTCCTCGCCGCCCTGGGCGCCGCGGGCACGGGCCACTCCGTGATGCGCTTCCTCGCGCAGAACCAGGGCGAGTAGCCCCCGCGCGGTGTAGAAGGCCCCCATGCGAATCGTCTCAGGCTCCGCGAAGGGCAGGGCGCTGGCCGGCCCCAAGCCCACGTCGCAACACATCCGCCCCACCGCGGACCGCGTGCGGGAGACCCTCTTCAACGTGCTCGGCCAGTTCCTCGACGGCCAGCGCGTCCTCGACCTCTACGCCGGCACCGGCGCCCTCGGCCTCGAGGCCCTGTCCCGCGGCGCGGGCGCCGTGGTCCTCGTCGACCAGGACCGCGAGGCCCAGGCGCTGTGCAAGCAGAACACCCAGGCGCTCGGCTTCTCGGCCCAGGTGGAGCTGCTCTCCCAGCCCGTAGCGCGGGGGCTCGACACCCTGGGACGCCGGGGCGACCGCTTCGAGCTCATCTTCGCGGACCCACCCTACGCGGCGCGCGTGGTGGAGACGGTGCTGGAGGCCGTCATGGCGGCGGGGGTGCTCGCGCCCGGCGGGATGCTCGTCGTCGAGCACGACAAGCGCGAGGAGGCCCCCGAGTCCCACGCCGGACTCACCCGGGAGGACCAGCGCCGCTTCGGCGACACGCTGGTCTCGTTCTACCGGGCGCCGTGAGCATTCCTTGACCGGCCCTCGGCCCCGTCCGAGACTCCCCGTCGCATGCCTGTCGCCATCTACCCAGGTTCGTTCGATCCGCTCACCAACGGGCACCTGAGCCTCATCCAGCGCAGCCTGAAGATGTTCGACAAAGTCATCGTCGCCATCGCGGTGAACCCCAAGAAGACCCCCCTCTTCACCGAGGACGAGCGGCGCGACCTCATCCGCGACGCCGTGAAGGACGACCGCGTGGAGGTGGACGCCTTCCATGGTCTGCTGGTCGACTACGTCAAGCGCCGCGGGGTGAACGTCATCGTCCGCGGGCTGCGCGCGGTGTCGGACTTCGAATACGAGTTCCAGCTCGCGAACATGAACCGCAAGCTGGCGCCCACCGTGGAGACCGTCTTCATGATGACGGGTGAGGACTACTTCTACATCTCCTCCCAGCTCGTGCGTGAAGTCGCCTCGTTCGGAGGGGACGTCACGGGGCTGGTTCCCCCCAACGTCCACGCGGGGCTGCAGGCGAAATTCGCGCGGAAGACGTAGCGGCCCGACAGCCCTTGTCGGGCCGGCCCTGGCGCGCTACGCATCCGGGCCATGAAACTCGCCCGCCGGCTCCAGGCCATCAAGCCCTCCCCGACGCTCGCTCTCAACTCCCGCGCCAAGGCGCTCGCGGCCCAAGGTGTGGACGTCGTGGTCCTGGCGGCGGGCGAGCCCGACTTCGACACGCCCGACTACGTCAAGCAGGCCGCAATCGACGCGCTCAACGCGGGCTTCACCAAGTACACCGCCACCGCGGGCATCCCCGAGCTGCGCGAGGCCATCTGCCACAAGCTGGAGCGCGACAACGGGCTGCGCTTCACCCCCGAGCAGGTGCTCGTCACCTCCGGCGGCAAGCAGGCGCTCTACAACTTCTGCCAGGCGGTGCTGGACGAGGGTGACGAGGTCATCATCTTCGCGCCCTACTGGGTCAGCTACCCGGACATGGTGCGGCTGGCCGGCGCGACGCCCGTCATCGTCAACACGCGCGAGGAGGACGGCTTCGCGCCGGACCCGGACGCCATCCGCCGGGTGCTCACCCCGCGCACGCGCGCCATCATCATCAACAGCCCGGGCAACCCCACCGGCGCCGTGTACTCGCGCGCCGCGCTGGAGGGCATCGCCGACGCCGTGCGCGGCCACGACTGTCTCATCGTCACCGACGACATCTACGAGAAGCTCCTCTACACGGGCGAGCGGCTGGGCATCAGCGACGTGGCCCCGGACCTGGTGCCCCGGCTCGTCGTCGTCAACGGCATGAGCAAGGCGTACTCCATGACGGGCTGGCGCCTGGGCTACGCGGCGGGGCCCCGGCCCGTGCTGTCCGCGATGCAGCTGGTGCAGGACCAGTCCACGTCCAACGCCTCGTCCATCGGCCAGAAGGCGGCGCTGGCGGCGCTCAAGGGCCCGCCGGACACCATCGCGGCCATGGTGAAGGAGTACAAGGAGCGCCGGGACTTCTTCGTGGGCGGCCTCAACGCACTCGACGGCGTGAAGTGCCGGATGCCCGAGGGCGCCTTCTACGCACTCGCGGACGTGCGCGGCCTCTACGGGCGGCCCTACAAGGGCAAGGCCGTGGCGGGCTCGGTGCAGCTCTCCGAAATCCTGCTGGACGACTTCCGCGTCGCCGCGGTGCCGGGAGATCCGTTCGGCGCCGAGGGCTACATCCGCATGAGCTTCGCGACCTCGCGCCAGGTGCTCGGCAAGGGGCTGGAGCGGCTGGGCGAGCTGGTCCAGGCGCTGCGCTGAAGTCCCTCGAGCGCTCCGGTGTCGCCCGAGCGCGACGCCGGAGCGAACGGGCTCAGTCCGTGTAGGCGAAGGCGCGGTGCTCCTCGCCATAGGGGCGATAGACGAGCACCGCGGCGCGGCCGGAGAGGTTGCCCACGGCCACCCAGATGTCCTTCGCGTTGCGCAGGTCCAGGCCCAGCCGGGCGGGGGCCTTGCCGTACTTCTTCTCCATCGCCTCGAGCGTGAGCACCTCCACGTCGTAGAGCGAGATGAGGTCCGTGCGCTTCACGCGCAGCTGCTTCACCCACGCGGCGACGAGCTCCTCGGGCGTGGCGTAGCGCTTGTCCTCGAGCTGGAACGGGTAGAACAGCTCGTTGGCGGTGCTGCGCACGTGTCCACCCGCTTGAACACCGGACGGATGTTGCGCGAGTGCCGGTGCGCTCGCACCTCCTCCTCCGGGTAGCCGAGCAGCTTGCCCAGGTACTTGTCGGAGAAGCCGTGCGCCTTCGCCT
>NZ_SRLW01000209.1:0-17893 GCF_006518215.1 Myxococcus sp. AB025B | reverse complement strand
GGGGGACGGTGGGGGACATGCTCGGCTTCGGTCGGGCGGTGCTGTCGCACCGGCTGGTGTCTCGCGACACGATGGGGAAGATGCAGGCGTCCATGGCCACGAGCGATGGGCGGCTGACGGACTACGGCATGGGCTTCGCGACCTATCCGCTGCGAGGCCACTACCTGGTGGCGCACGCGGGAGGGCAACCGGAGACGACGACGCTGCTGGTGATGTTCCCCGCGGAGGACACGGTCATCTCGCTGGCCACGAACATCGAGGGCGAGGCGAAGCGCCTGCGCCGGCTGTCCATCCGGTTGATGGAGGGGGTGCTGGAGCAGGGCGTCACGCGGCGGGATGCGCACTTCACGGACCCGGTGGACTCGGTGGTGTACGAGGGGCTGGGGCGCATCGCGAGCTACGGGCTCGCGTACCATCTGTGGGCCACGCGCGGGCCGGGCTCGCTGCCGGCGGAGGAGGACCTGCCGGGTGCATTCAGCCGGGTGTCGGAGCTGCTGGACCGCAAGGCGATTGCGCGCGATGGCAAGGCGGCGCTGGAGCGCATCCGCGGTGGGCATGACCCGCGGCTGGGGTCGGTGTTCATCCGCGTGGGCGCGCACATGGCGCGCACGTTGGAGAAGGCGCGGGGCCCGGAGCGGCTGCTGGCGTATCCGGCCGAGGGGCCGCTGTCGTTCTTCGCGGACTACCTGGCGGCGTGTGAGGCGCAGGGGGTGCCGGACACGGAGCGCTTCGGGGAGCCGCTGCGCACGGACCTGCTGCGCTTCGTGGCGGGGTGGAAGCGCGCGGAGGTGCCGGAGCTTCAGCGTCAGCGGCTGGACGAGGAGTCGAACCCGGAGCCTCGCTGGGCGGTGGTGAAGAAGGCGGCGGGGCTGTCGCCGGACGTGCGGCCGGACTACTCGGACGAGATGCTGCGCATCGCGGAGCGCTTCGCGTGGCGCAAGCAGCAGGCGGGGCGGCTGCGCTGGCTGGAGCGCGCGGTGGAGCTGCACCCGAGGAGCGTGGACGCGCGGCTGGCGTTGTCGCAGGCGCTGCTGGTGGCGAAGCGGGACGAGGAGGTGCTGGGGCAGCTTCGCGAGGCCCACGCGACGCCGCAGGGCATGCTGGCGCTGGCGCCGACGCCGCTGCTCAAGCGCGTGGCGGAGGCGGAGTCTCCGCGCGTGGGGCTGGGGCTCTTGCGTGCGGCGGTGGCGTTGCACCCGGAGTCGCCGGAGCTGTGGGAGGCGCTGGCGAAGCGGGAGAAGGCGCAGGGGCACAAGGCCGAGGCGAAGGCGGCGCTGCGCCAGGCGCGCCGCGCGCGGGAGGCCCGGCCGGAGCCCTCGGTGGACCCCGCGAGCCGGAGCGGTGGAGACCGTGGCGCGGGCCCCGTTCCGGATGACCACGGACTGGTGCGGCCGCGTCCGTCGCCCTGAGCGGGGGCTCGCGTCGCGAGCTGGAGTGACCACGGGCTGATGCGTCCGTGTCTCATGTCCTGAGCGGGTGGCTCGCTCGTCGAGTCCCCGAGGGCAGACGGGCAGGCGCTGAGCGTGAGCCGCTCCCGGTGGTGTCTCCCGCCATGTCCTTGCGAGCGTTGCGACTGTGCGAGGATGTGAAGCGTGTCCGAGCTCGTGTGTCCCTTCTGCCAGTTCCCCATGGGGGCGGGTGCCCTTCGCTGCGGTGGCTGCGGCGCTTCCTTCCTCGTCTCGCCTCCGCCCGACTCGGGCGCTCCGGTGTGCGCCGTCCATCCCCAGTGGATGAGCCAGCATGCGTGTGAGCGCTGCGGCGCCTTCGCGTGCGCCCGGTGTCTGCGCCGAGGTCCTCGGCGGGAGCTGGTCTGCGAGTCGTGCCATGCCCGCGTGCCCCACGCCCTGCTCCCCTGGGACCAGCGCGCGGAGCTGGGCTGGGTCAAGGCGTTCTGGAAGACGTGCGTCGAGGTGATGCTCCGCCCCGTCACCACCTTCGAGCGGATGTCTCGCGAGGCGTCGGTGGGCGACTCGCTCCTCTTCGCCGGCCTCAGCGCGTTCGTGGGCTACGCCTCCACCTGGCTCCTCTACACCCTCTTCCTGCTCGCCTTCCCCTACGAGAGCTTCCCCGCCAGCGGCTCCGACAACGAGACCCACCCCGCGCTCTTCCGCGGCGTCGTCGGGGTCCTCTTCGTCGTCTGCATGCTGCTGTTGCCGTTGCTGAGCATGGGCCTCACGCTCGCTGTCGCGGGGCTGGACCACCTGGTGCTCAAGGTCGCCGGCGCGCAAGGCACGTTCAGGACGACGCTGCGCGGCCATGCCCTGTCCCAGGGCGTCAACCTCGCGGGCCTGGTGCCCTTCTGCAGCATGTACGTGCTGCCCTTCTGGAGCCTCGGCGTCCGCGTCTCCGCGTACCGGAGCCTGCACGGGGTCGGCTGGGGACCCGCGGTGTTCGGCGCGCTGCTGATACCCGCGCTCACCTGCTGCATCGGCGTGGGCGGCTACGTGGCCATCATGACGGCCATCCTCGCGCCCGGGGCCCTCAAGCCCTGACGGCCGCGCTCAGTGCTCCGCGTCGCCACCGTGGAGGAGGGCCCTGCCTTCGCGTCGCGGCGACGCTGGGCGCGCTCGTGCACCTGAGGGGACTACTGCGCCGCCGACGCGCCCGCCGTCGGGATGGCCGCCGTCACCGTGCGCTGCTTGGGCCAGAAGCGCGCGTCGTGCACGTCGTCCAGTGACGCGATGCGCTTCTTCGTGCGCGCGTCGTAGATGCGGGCGTGGGCCTCCGCGCTCACCAGCAGCAGGGCGCCCCTCACGCGCACGGCCACCACCTCCGTGGGCGACAGGGACAGGGACTCGGGCTCGGACAGCCGGTCCTCCGACTCCCACCGCAGCGGCAGCATCAGCACCGGCAGCTCGGTCGCCGCGCGCCATGCGTACAGCGGCCCGCCATGCGTCTCCAGCGAGACCCAGGCGCCGTACTCCGTATGGCCCTTGTCCTTCACCACCGCGTCCAGTCGCACGGCGTCCTCGCTGCCCTCGGAGAGCTCCGTCGCGACGGGGTCGTCCGGGTCCGTGCCGACGGTGGAGGACACCAGCTGGCTCGCGGTGGCCAGCGCGCTCGTGCCCGGCGCGTCCTCGGTCTCGTACACCGTGGCGACCGACTCGATGCGCTTCCACGTCACACCCTCGCGGCGGTACGCGTGGGCGAGGCCCGGGCTGCTGCCCTCCATCTCCGGCACCCTCAGCTTGCGGCCGTCGACGACGAAGAACTCCTCGCCGCGCTCCTCCTTGCGCGTCAGCCCCTCGAGCTGGGAGACGAGCGCCACCACCTGCCCCCGGGCGTCGAAGCCGACCGTGTCCGTGTGGCCCTCGGTGGGCAGCGGCAGCGGGACACCCTGGGCGGCGTCGAAGTCCACCCTCCAGGCGCGCGGCTGCACGTTGCCGTTGCCCCGGTCCACCAGGATGCCCTGCTTGCCGTCCGGGCTCCACGCCAGGCTGACCCGCGCGCAGGGGGCCTCCACGGTGACCAGGGCCTTGCGTATGCCCGTGGTGTCCTGCCGCAGCCACGTACAGCCCGCCGGCGCCGCGTCCTGGAGGAGCGACAGCGAGAAGGCGGGCACGGGCTCCGGGGCGGGCTTGGGCGCCGCGGGCGTCTCGGGGACGGGGTCCTGTGACTTCTTGCAAGCGCCACCGAGCAGCATGGTGCCGAGGAAGAACGCGGGGCCGAGATGGCGGAGCATGGAGGCTCTCCGGTGCGGGGTTCCTTCACACCATCGCAGAACGGCCGGAGTGGGAGGAAGTCACCCTCGGAGTAGCCGGCGAGGAAGTTTCCGATAGCCCACTCGCGCGTGGGTGCCATTCACCCCGCTCCCCGCGTCACGACGCGTCGCTTCCGCCGCATGTCTTTCCATTTTCTCGCCGGATGAAGGCAGGCGGGCTCAGACGAGCCAGCCGCTCTCGTCGAGGAACAGGGCCTCGCTGAACACGGTGTCGTCGTCTTCCTTCGCGGCGCGCGCGTTGTCGAAGTAGAGGCTCTCGCCGTCCTTGACGATGTGCAGCACGCGCAGGTCCTCGCGGGCGCGGGGCGTGATGGTGAGCGGGTTGTCGGAGAGCACGACGAAGTTGGCGCGCTGACCGGGCTCGAGCGTGCCCTGAGGTTCGGCGTCGCCGGAGGCCGCGGCGTCGGTGGTGGTCGGGTCATCGACGATGGCGGGAATCATGGTGCCGCCCCGCAGGGAGACGACCTCCGTGTCGGGGCCGCGCAGCGCGAGGATGTCGGCGCGGGTGCCCACGGCGAGGATGCGGCCGGCCTGGACGGCGATGGCCTCGGCGGTGGGCTGCTGGTCGTTCATGGTGAGGAGGGGGTTACCCGAGGAAGGTGTTGTCGCGCTCGGAGCACGTCCACGGGGGCGTGAGGTGTCGCGCCGTCGCCCGAGAGGTTGCCCGCTGGGGTGGGAGCGCCGTGCGGACGGCCCCTGGCTCTGTCGGCGTGGATTGCCCGCGAGGCGTGTCGTCCCCACGCTGCCAATGGGGTGGAGCGCTGACGGGCCGCCTCGCGCATGCCATGTCACTCGACCTGACGGAACCCGATGTCCAGGAGCAGGTCATCTCACTGGGGACCCTGGTGGCGGACCTGCTGGGGGTGTTCTCCGGCTCGGTGCTGGGCGCGCTCTTGGCGGAGCGTCGGAAGATGGACCTGATGGGCTTCCTGGTCCTGGGCCTGGTGTCCGGCGTGGGGGGCGGCATCCTTCGCGACACGCTGCTGCAGGTGGGGCCTCCGCTGGTGTTGGTGAAGCCCGCGTACCTGGTCGCGGCCTTCACGGGGGCGTTCGCCGCGTTCCTCTTCGAGCTGCGTCATGGGCCGACGGTGAAGCTCCTGTCGATGCTGGACGCGCTGACGCTGGGCTCGTTCGCGGTGGCGGGCACGCAGCGCACGCTGGAGGTGGGGCTCAGTCCGGGGACGGCGGTGTTGATTGGCATCATCACCGCGTCGGGGGGCGGCATCATCCGCGACGTGCTCATCCGGCGCACGCCCACGGTGATGAGGCCGGAGCCCGGGTACTACGCCATCGCCGCGCTCGCGGCGAGCCTGGTGTGCCTGGTGTTCTCGCTCATGGGGCACAGGCGTCTGGCGTTGGCGGCGGGCATGGCGGTGGGCGCGCTGGTGCGGCTCATCTCCGTGCGGCGCGGGTGGAGGCTGCCGGTGAAGCGCTCGCGGCAGCCTCCCAGGAAGGGCGATGACTTCGGTGGGCCCCCGGACAGCGAGGAGTGGGTGAAGCCGTGAGCCGTGAGGTGATGGCTCAGGGCTTCTGCTTCTCGCGGAGGACCTCGGCGGGGAGGCCGCGCCGGAACGAACGCGGCAGCGCCGAGACGACGGGCTACTCGGTGAACAGCTCCGCGGAGGAGTACAGCTCAGGCTCCTCCTGGCTGGAGCCGCCCGCCACGAGCACCTTGCCGTTGATGAGGCGCGTGGCGGTGTGGCCCTGCGTGGGCTGGTCATTGCCCACCACGGACAGCTGCCAGAAGGCCTGCGGGTCGTAGACCTCCGTGACGCCGCCAATCTGGTTGCGCGTGCCGCGCGCGACGAGCACCTTGCCCGACGGCAGCAGCGTCAGCGAGTGGCCCATGCGGCGCTCCTCGGTGGCGTAGGACGTGTACTCCCACTCGTTGTCCTCCGGCCAGAACAGCCACGCGCCGCTCGCGAACTGGCCCTGCTCCTGACCGACGACCAGCACCGCGCCCTGGTTCAGCAGGACGGCCGCGTGCCCGTAGAACGCGGGCGCCGCCGCGGCGGTGCTCCACGTGCCCGTGCTCACGTTGTAGACCTCGGCCGCGCCGACGACGCCGTCGTCGTTGACCGCCAGCACGTTGCCGGACGGCAGCCGCGTGAGGCTGGTACGGCCCGCCACCACGGACGTGGAGCCCGTCGCCGTCCACGTGCCTGTCGCCGGGTCATACAGCTCCGCGCTCTTCAGCGCCGTCGCCCCGAAGCCGCCGAACACCAGCACCTTGCCGGTCGACAGCACCACCGCTTTGTGGCCCCGCCGCGCCGTGGCCAGGCTGCCCGTGGCGCTCCACGTGTTCGTCGAGGGGTTGTACAGCTCCGCGCTCGCCAGCGTGCCGGCGCCCTGGCCGCCCACCACGAGCACCTTGCCCGAGGACAGGAGCGTCGCGGTGTGGCTCGAGCGCGTCTGGCTCATCGTCGCCGTCGCCGCCCAGGTGTTGGTGTTCGGGTTGTACGTCTCCGTCGACGCCGTCACGCTGCCCCAGCCGCTGCCGCCCGTGACGAGCACGTTGCCCGTCGGCAGCCGCGTCGCCGTGTGGTACGCGCGCACCTGGCTCATCGACGCCGCCGCGGACCAGGGAGAGGTGAAGGCCGCCCGCGCCTCGGCACGCGGCGCCTCGGCCGCCGCCGTGGTGGCGCACGTCATCGCCGCCAGCGCTCCGAACAGTCCCAGGCCCAGCCACGTCTTCGCTGTGGTTGCTCGTGTCATCCGTTCCTCGTGGTGAAAGGGTGAGGCCGCATTGTGACAAGTGGGACCGACGCTCCGGGCGGTCTTCCACGTCAACTCCGCGTGACGGCGGCATAACAGTCACCCGGTTGCATTGGAAATACGGTGTAGATGTGTGTGTCTGGTCCTGGAGGTATGTCCGTGGCAGCCTGCGCGCGTGACGGAGCCTCTGTTCGATGACCTGCTGGGCCTCGCTTGCTTCGCGCGCGTGGTGGAGCATCGCTCGTTCACCCGGGCGGCGGAGGTGCTCGGGGTGTCCAAGTCGGTGGTGAGCGCGCGCGTCTCCCGCCTGGAGTCCAGGGTGGGGGAGCGGCTGCTCATCCGCACCACCCGCAAGCTCTCCGTCACGGACGCGGGGATGGGCGTGTACGCGCACGCCGCGCGCCTGTTGGAGGAGGCGGGCGCCGCCACGCGAGGGGCCTCCGACGCGGGGCGGGGGAGCCTGCGCATCAACGCGCCCATCAGCTTCGCGCAGATGTACCTGGCCCGTCCCCTGGCGCGCTTCCTCGCGGCCCACCCGGGGGCTTCGGTGGAGGTGATGTTGAGCGACAGGCTGGTGGACCTGGTCGAGGAGCGGGTGGATGTCGCCTTGCGAATCACGCGCCTGCGCGATTCGAACCTCGTGGCGCGCAAGCTCGCGACCACCGCGCTGTGTGTCTGCGCGGCCCCTGCCTACCTGAAGCGCCGGGGGACACCCCGCGGGCCCCAGGACCTGTCGGGCCATGCGTGCCTGCGCTACGCGCACCTGCGCGCCGAGGACGAGTGGCGCTTCCACGGCCCCCGGGGGCGCATCCCCGTGTCGGTGAGCGGTCCGCTGACGGTGGCCAACGGCACCCTGCTGCGCGAGGCGGTGGCGGAGGGCATCGGCCTCGCGGTGCTGCCGCGCTTCATGGTGGCCGAGGACCTGCGCGCGGGGCGGCTCGTCACCGTCCTGGACGACTTCATGCCGAGGCCCGTGGGCATCCACGCCGTCCACGCGGCGGGGCGCTCCCCCGCGCCGCTGGTGCGCGCCCTGCTCGACGTGCTGGCCTCGGAGTTCCGCTCCTCGCGCTGGGGCTGAGCCTCCGCGCGTGGCAGCCGCGCGTCGAGCCCGAGCAGAGCGCTCGCCGGCGAACTTCGTGCGGGGCCTCCGCCTGCTCACGCGCGGGCCTCCGAGCGCTGACGCAGGCGGGACAACGCCCGGGATTGTCCTGCCAGCAGAACGATTCGTTCTCGAAGCTGACCTTCCGTCGGAGCCGCCCGGCGCGCATTCCATGTCGCGTCAGCTCATCCGTCTTCCGGAGGTCATCGTCATGCTCGGCAGCGCATCCCACCCCCCTTCATCCGCCCTCGCCGCCACCGTGCTTCGCGTGTCCCTGGGCGTCGTGTTCCTGGCCCACGCGGGCGCCAAGTGGTTCATCTTCACCCTCGAGGGCACCGCCCGGTTCTTCGTGGCCCATGGCTTCCCCGGGTGGATGGCCACGCCGGTGTTCGCCATGGAGCTGCTCGGCGGCCTCGCGCTCATCGCGGGCCTGCGGGTCCGCCTCGTGTCACTGGCGCTCCTGCCCGTGCTGCTCGGCGCCTTCGCGTCCCACGCCTCCCTGGGCTGGATGTTCACCAACCCGGGCGGAGGCTGGGAGTACGTCGCCTTCCTCATCATGGCGCTCGTCACCCAGGTCCTCCTCGGCAGCGGCGCCTTCGCCGTGGACGGCGTCCTCGCGCGAAACGCCTCGGTGAATCACGGCTCGGTCGCCCAGACCTCCACCTCGTGAGCCCGCGCCCGCGCCAGCCCGTCCCCGATGACGACCGAGTAGGGCGGCCTCGCCGGCTCCAGGGCCCGCACCTCCCTGGGCAAGCGCTCACGCTCCCGACGCGCGTACTCCCGAGCCTCGGCCAGTGACGCCACGGCCCCGGGCACACGCTGTCCCGCGCGCATCACCGGCCGCAACAACGGACGCCCCCGCGCGGCGTCCCCCCGCCGCACCAGCAGGTCGCGCCTCGCCACGCCGTCCTCCTCCTGCCGGTACACCTGCTTCGCCCCCGGGAGCAGCGCCTTGCCCGCGGACAGCTTCACCCGCGCCCGGCCCGCGTACTCCACCAGCTTGTAGGCCATGTCCAGCGAGGGTGCGTCCGCGGACACGCCCATCGCCGTGCCCACGCCGAAGCTGTCAATCGGCGCCCCGCGCGCGAGCAGCCCCGCCACCTGCTCCTCGTCCAACCCGCCACTGGCCACCAGCCGCACGCGCTGAAGCCCCGCCTCGTCGAGCAGCTCCCGCGCCGCCAGCGACAGCGCGAGCAGGTCCCCCGAGTCGAGCCGCAGCGCGCGCACGCGGAACTCCTCTCCCTGCTCGCGCGCCAGCCGGATGACGTGCTGGATGCCGCGCAGCGTGTCGTAGGTGTCCACCAGCAGCGTCGCGTCCGGATACACGCGCGTGAAGGCGCGGAACGCCTCGAGCTCATCGTCGTGCGACTGCACGTAGCTGTGCGCCATCGTCCCCGCGAGCGGAATCCCATACCGCTTCCCCGCGAGCACGTTCGACGTCGAGTCCACCCCCGCCAGATACGCCGCGCGCGCCACCTTCAGCCCCGCGTCCGCGCCGTGGATGCGCCGCAGCCCGAACTCCATCACCGGCCGGCCCCTCGCCGCCTCCACCACCCGCGAGGCCTTGGACGCCGCCAGCGTCTGCAGATGCACCAGGTTGAGCAGGTACGTCTCCACCAGCTGCGCCTCCGGCAGCGGCGCCCGAACCTCCAACAGCGGCTCCTGCGCGAAGACCGGCGTGCCCTCCGGCATCGCGTCCACGTCCCCGCTGAAGCGGAAGCGCTCCAACCAGCGCAAGAGCCGGTCCGAGAAGCGGCCCGTCGACTCGAGCCACGCCAGGTCCTCGGACTCGAAGCGCAAGTCCTCCAGCGTCTGGAGCACGTCCTCCAGGCCCGCCGCCACCAGGTAGTTGCGCTGGCGAGGCAGCCGGCGCGCGAAGAGGCTGAACACCCCCTCGTCCCACTGGCCCTCGGCCAGGTACGCCTCCGTCATCGTCAGCTGGTAGAGGTCCGTCAGCAGCGCGGCCTCGGACTCCATGTC
Source organism: Myxococcus sp. AB025B (assembly GCF_006518215.1). Taxonomy (NCBI): domain Bacteria; kingdom Pseudomonadati; phylum Myxococcota; class Myxococcia; order Myxococcales; family Myxococcaceae; genus Myxococcus; species Myxococcus sp. AB025B. The sequence continues at coordinate 8,378 of NZ_SRLW01000209.1, read as the reverse complement.
GACTCCCCTCCTGCGCGGGCCCCGAGTCGAGGCGCGGGCCGCACGCGAATGCACGACTCAGGCCGTCACGCCCGTGCCTCCTTGCGCCGACGTCGCGCCCGCCACCCAGCGCTCCAGCTCCGGCTTCGGCATCACCCCGCTGCGCCGTGCCACCTCGCGCCCGCCCTGGAACACCACGAACGTGGGGATGCCCTGCACGCCGAGCGCGCTCGCGGAGCGCGGGTTCTGCTCCGTGTTGAGCTTGAGCACGAGCAGCCGCCCCGCCTGGGCCCGGCCCACCGCGTCCAGGATGGGGGCGGCCGCGCGACACGGCGCGCACCAGGGCGCCCACAGGTCCAACAGGATGGGCACCGGCGAGCCCAGCACCGCCCGGTCCAGCCCCTCGCCGTCCACCTCCTGCGGCGCGCCCGACAGGTCCAGCGCCCGGTGACACCGGCCACACTCGGGGTTTCCCGAGGGCCGGGGCTCTCTCACACGATTGAACGCACCACAGGCCGCGCAGCGGAACATGACGCCTCCTTCTCGACAGCCTCTCATTGCGAAAGGTAGGCCGCGCGGGCCCCCGGCGCGTCCCCCGCGAGCACGTCACGCCGAGGGCACCGCCTGCTCGCCCGCCACGGTGCCCCGAACTTTTTGCGCCCTTTGTCGCACGTGCGCAGCTTTTTCGCGGTCCTCCATCGCGCCCGGGCCACGAGGAGGGCATGGTGTGGGCGTTGCAACGGGAGCACCAGCACGACGGGCACCCGGTCCGTCGGCGGGAGGGCAGGCATGCGGCTGGCGGTATTCGACACCCATCGCTACGACCGGAGCGCGTTGGAGGAAGCCAACGCGGACTTCGGCCATGCGCTGACCTTCCTGGAGCCCCGCCTCACGGCGCAGACCGCGCGGCTGGCGGAGGGCTTCCACGCCGTGTGCTCGTTCGTGAACGACCGCGTGGACGCGGCCACGCTGGAGCTGCTGCGCGCGTGCGGCGTGCGGCTGGTGGCCACGCGCTCGGCGGGCTACAACCACATCGACCTGGAGGCCGCGCGGCGGCTGGACGTGCGGGTGACGCGCGTGCCGGAGTACTCACCGCACGCGGTGGCCGAGCACGCGGTGACGCTGGTGCTCTCGCTCAACCGCCACATCCCCCGCGCCTTCGCGCGCGTGCGCGACTGGAACTTCTCGCTCGACGGGCTGGTGGGCTTCGACCTGGCGGGCAAGACGGTGGGCATCGCCGGCACGGGCCGCATCGGCCGCGTCGCGGCGCGCATCTTCCGGGGCTTCGGCTGTGACGTCGTCTGCTTCGACGCTGCTCCCGACGCGGCCTTCGCGCGCGAGGTGGGCGCCCGCTACGTGACGCTGGAGGAGCTCTACGCCGTCAGCGACGTCATCTCGCTGCACGTGCCGCTGACGCCGGGCACCCACCACATGGTGGACGCGAAGGCGCTGGCACGGATGAAGCGCGGCGTGGTGCTGGTCAACACGGGCCGGGGCGCGCTCATCGACAGCCGCGCGCTCCTCGACGCGCTCAAGTCCGGCCACATCGGCGCGGCGGGCCTGGACGTGTACGAGGAGGAGGAGGGCATCTTCTTCCAGGACCTCTCTGGCCAGGTGCTCCAGGACGACGTGCTGGCGCGACTGCTCACCTTCCCCAACGTGCTCGTCACCTCGCATCAAGCCTTCCTCACCCGCGAGGCGCTGGGCAGAATCGCCCACACCACGCTCGCGAGCGTCCGGGCCTTCGAGCGCGGCGAGCCCCTGGTCAACGAGGTGCGCGTGGAGCAGGTGCGGCCCGCGTGAACCCCATCCCGTAGCCGACTCGAGGAGTCCCCCATGTCCATCGTCTGCGCCACCAACTTCTCCGATGCCGCGCGCCGTGCGTGTGACGTCGCCGCCGAGCTTGCCCGGAAGGCGAACGTGCCGCTGTTCCTGGTGCACGTGCTCAACCCCAACTCCGCGCGGGCCTTCGGTCCCTCGCTGCTCCAGGCGGCCGAGGCCGCGCTGGGTGACGAGGCGAAGCGGCTGTCCCAGAAGGGCGCGCGCGTGGAGCAGGAGCTGCGCACCGGCGAGCCCTCCGCCGAGGTCGCCGACGTGGCCCGCCAGCGCCTGGCCATGCTGGTGGTGGCGGCCTCGCCCAGCAAGGAGGCGCCGTTCCTGGGCGTCGGCGGGACGGTGGACCGGCTGGCGCAGTCGCTGGAGGTGCCGCTGCTCGCCGTGCAGGACGCGAACGCCATGGAGGCGTGGGCGCGGGGCCAGCGGCCGCTCAAGGTGGTGCTGGGGGTGGACCGCTCGCTGCCGTACGAGGCCGCGCGCGAGTGGGTGCGCGCCCTGGGCGTGTGGGGCCCGCTGGACGTGGTGGGCGCGCGCGTGGTGTGGCCGGACGAGGAGTACCGGCGGCTGGGCCTGCCGCGGCCCATGGAGCTGGCCGAGGTGACGCCGGAGCTGCGCGCGGTGCTGGACAAGGAGACGCAAGCCCTGGTGACGCCGCTGGGCACGCAGGGCGTGAAGGTGCGCACGGTGCTGGAGCCGTCCCTGGGCCGCATCGCGGACCACCTGGTGGAGCTGGCCGCGCGCGAGCAGGCGGACCTGCTGGTGGTGGGCACGCACCACCGCCGGGCGCTGGGGCGCATGTGGAGCGTGTCCCACAACGCGCTCCGGCTGGCGCGGGTGTCGGTGGCCTGCATCCCGTCGCAGGCGATGGCGCCGGGCGTGGACGCGCCCCTGCCGTCGTTCCGCGAGGTCATGGTGGCCACGGACTTCTCCGAGACCGGCAACCACGCGGTGGCGCACGCCTTCGGCCTGGTGCCTCCCGGGGGCAAGGTCTACCTGGTGTCCGTGGCGGAGCTGGGCTCGCAGGTGGACACGGAGCGGGGCCGGCTGATGGCGCTGGTGCCGCGCGAGGCGGAGGCCACCGGACGCCGCGCGCAGGCGGAGGTCATCATGGATGCCGAGGACGTCGTCACCGCGCTGGTGCAGACGGCGGAGCGGCTGGGCGTGGACGCGGTGGTGATGGGGACCCACGGACGCACGGGGCTCAAGCGCGCGCTGCTCGGCTCGACGACGCAGGCGGTGCTGACGCGCACCTCGCGGCCCGTCCTGCTGGTGCGGCCTCCCACCGTGTGAAAGGCGACGCTCCACGCGCGGGCCCGCCCACCCGGAGGGCGGGCCCTCGTACGAAGCGTCGAAGTGTTGACCCGAGGATGGGCGGGGGGCTCCAGCAGGTTGGCGGCACGCCAATGGATTGGAGTCAGGCCCTCTTCCTGGGTGGGATGGTGGTAGGTGTCCTCGTCCCTTTACCCTGGAAAGGACCTGACCATGGCCGTCACGTTGCCCCCTCTTCCCTACGCCCATGACGCCCTCGCTCCGCACATGAGCAAGGAGACGCTGGAGTACCACCACGACAAGCACCACGCGGCGTACGTGAACAACCTCAACAAGCTGCTGGACGGCAAGGCCGAGGCCTCCAAGTCCCTGGAGGAGATCATCCTCAGCAGCGACGGCGGCGTGTTCAACAACGCGGCCCAGGTCTGGAACCACACCTTCTTCTGGAACTGCATGAAGCCCAAGGGCGGCGGGCTGCCCACGGGTGAGCTGCTGGCGGCCATCGAGCGCGACTTCGGCTCCTTCGACAAGTTCAAGGAGGAGTTCTCCAACGCGGCCGCCACGCAGTTCGGCTCCGGCTGGGCGTGGCTGGTGCTGGCCAATGGCAAGCTGGCCGTCACCAAGACGAGCAACGCGGACCTGCCGATGAAGCACGGCCAGAAGGCGCTGCTGACCATCGATGTGTGGGAGCACGCGTACTACATCGACCACCGCAACCTGCGGCCCAAGTTCATCGAGACGTTCCTCACGCACCTGGTCAACTGGGACTTCGTGGCGGACAACCTCCTGAAGAAGGGCTGAGTTTTCCACCGGGGGGTGGCTATCCAAGGCGGGCTGTCATTGGGTTGAATGACAGCCATGGCCCTTGCCGCCCCCCGTTGGTCGTCCCACCGCCGGAGCCGGGGCGTGACGAAAGCCCTGGTGCTCGTGGCGCTCTGTCTTTCGATGGGCGCCGCGGCCGGGCTGTTCGTCCTGAAGCAACGCGGGTTGCTCGGCGAGGCTGGCCGCACCGTGCGGGCCCCTGTCGTGTGGTGCGAGGGTTTGCCGGTGGAGCGCTGCGGGCAGCATCCGCGCGACTGCCGCGTCCTGGCCTACTGCGATGGCGTGAAGTTCTGCGCGGCGACGACGGCAGCGCCTGAGCCCTGTGGCGCGGCGGGCGAGCGACCCGAGGGCATCGAGGGAGGGGCTGACGGGGCGACCCCGCTCGTGGAGGTGGCGGAGGACCCGGTGATGGAGGCCGTGCTCCGCTCGGACGGGTTCCGCCTGAGTGAGCTCATCGCCTCCGGGCGTGGCATCAACCTGCCGGGCAGGTCCAAGGCCACGCGGAACCTCTCGCCGCTGATGGCGGCGGCCGAGAAGGCGGATGTGGCCATCACCCGGCTGTTGCTCTCGTCGGGGGCGGACCCCTCGCTGCGGGTGCCCCGGCACGCGGAGGCCTGGCCGCCCCATGGGTGGACCGCGCGGTGCTTCGCTCGTTTCCAGGGGCTGTCCGCGGTGGAGGCGGGGCTCGTGGGCGCGAACACGGAGGAGGAGGGGTGTCTGCGGGAGGCGGACCTCCTGTCGGCGTTCCGGAGCCGGGACTCCACGCGCGCCCTCTCGCTGAGCCGCGAGCTGCGCGGAAGCGTGCAGGTCCGGGTGCTCGAGCGGGCCGCGGAGCTCTCCCTCAAGCACCGCAGCCCCTTGTTGATGCGCGCGGCGGTGGGCGCGGGCTGGGTTCCGCCGAAGGGCAACGAAGCCAGCTTCGAGCGCTGGCCCGCCTACCGGGCGTTGCTCCAGCGGGACCTGCAGACCGTGGAGGTCCTCGTGGAGGCGGGGGCGCGGTGGCCGCCGCTCGCGGAGCTGGCCCGGCTGGGACATGCGGACCTGGTGCGGCGCTCCCTCGAGGCGGGGGCGGACCCGAATGCCCAGCTGCCTCGGCTGCCCACGCCGCTCGTGGCGGGGGTGCAGTCGGGGAGCAGCGCGGTCGTCGACGTGCTGCTCGAGAAGGGCGCCGACCCGAACCTGCCGAGCCGGGGGGACGTGATGCCCCTGGGCGCCGCGGTGAACCGCCCGGGGGGCGCTCCCGCGGACGAGGAGATGGTGGGGCTGCTGCTGGAGGCGAAAGCGAATCCCAGCACGGCGGGGAAGGTGGGCGCCCTGTTGTACGCGGCGACGGGGGCCTGTCGTCCGAGCATGATTCCCCTGGTGCTGAGCCATGGGGCTCGCTGGGACAAGGCCACCCAGGGCGCGTTCCTGTATCTGTCGGCCCTGGACGCCCGCGAGTGCCCGGACGCCTCGAAGCTGGAACTGCTCCAGGCGCTGCTCGCGGCGGGGGTCACCCTGAGCGCCGAGGACTCGGAGCGCCATGATGCGCGGTGGCGCGAAGCCATCCTCCATCCCCCCTTCGCGCGGGTCCTGCGTCAGGCGGGGCTGGTGCTGGCGCCCGTGCCTCCCAGGCCGGTGCATGAGAAGCACCTGCTCCTGTTCGACTCCGCGGACAGGGGCCAGGACCCGCGTGGCGAGCCCCGGTGGAACAACGCCGCGTCCTCCGACGCGCCGTGAGGTCCGCTCAGAAGGCGATGCCCGTCTGGATTTGCGGCCCGAAGCTGATGCCGCTGTCGCCCGGCGCGCCCGTGAAGAACAGCGGCAGGTCCAGCTCGAGGAACCACTTGAGGTGTTCGGTGATGGGGAAGGGCTTCACGACGATGGGCACGACGCCCAGGTTGAACGGCTGGCCCGCGCCCACCTGCATGGCCAGGCGCACGCCGGCGGTGAAGCCGCCGAAATTGTAGAGCAGGCCCGGGTCCACCACGAAGCTGGTGCCCACCCGCTCCGGCTCGCCGTCCTTCTCGAAGTCCCAGCGGCTGAAGGCGATGAACTCGAAGTCGAGCGTCCACTGCTCGGTGAGCTTCAGCGAGATGCCGGGCGTCAGGCCCAGGGAGAAGAAGTCCCCGCCGATGACCGTGGTGTCATCGTCGGTGATGTTGAGCACGGGCAGCGCGAAGCCCACGTGACCGCCCAGCCGCGGATACATGGCCGCCAGGCCGGAGCCGCCCATGGCGGCCTCTTCGTGGTGACGGCGGTGCCGCTTGTCCTTCTTGAGTGAGTACCCGGAGCTGGGGCGCCAGTCCTCGCCCTCGTGCTCGGTGGCCTGCGCGCTCCAGGGCGCGAACGTCGCGAGCAGCCCACCCAGCCCCACCATGGCTCGCCAACCCAGCCGACTCCCCATGCAGCCATCCCCCTCGTGACACTTCGCCCTACCTCGACACGACGGAGGGTGGGGAGCCCCTCAAGTCAGGACAAGCCGGCTGGGACTGGGGGGCAAGGGGCGCGTCGGATTCTGGTGGGCCTCAGGGCAGCTCGCAGTCGAGGAAGTCCTTTTCGAAGACAGGGCCCAGCAGCATCCGCTTGCCGAAGACGGCGGCGGTGGCGGTGGCGGAGGTCTGCTGTCCGTCGTCGAGGAAGACCTCGGTGACCTTCATGTCCGCGTCGGTGCCGGACAGGCGCAGCACCTGGGCGGGCGCGCGGGCCTTGCCGGTGGTGTCGCCCGCGTAGGCGGCGAAGTCGAGCAGCTTCGGATGGGCGGCGACCCAGAGGTTGCCCTCGGCGTCGAGCTCGATGTTGTCCGGGCCGGTGTCCAGCGCGAGCGAGTGGCGCAGGGTCAACGCGCCCGTGTCCACGTCGCGCGAGTAGCTGTCGAGCGTGCGACCCACGGCCTGCGCCAGGTACACCGTGGCCCCGTCGTGGGAACGGTTGATGCCATTGGCGTACGTGGTGCCCTCGATGACCTTCTTGAAGCGCTGGCCGTCGAAGTAGAGGACGTTGCCCTGGCCCAGTTGGAGATAGTCCTCCAGGGTCTGCCAGAAGCCCGGCGGGTTGCCGTGGTCGTTCGTCACGTAGAAGCGCTCGGCGTCCACGGCGACCACGTCGTTGGGGGAGACGAGCTCGGGGCCCCCCCGGGTGGCGCGGTGGACGAGCAGGCCGTCGCTGCCCACCTCGAAGCGCTCGATGGTGTTGCGGTGCCCCGGGAGGTGGTTCACGACGAAGAGCGTCTGCGCGCCGGTGGGGTCCACGTACAGGCTGATGCCGTGGGGCTGGAAGGTGCCCTGGAAGCTCCCGGTCAGCAGCACCGGCGGCGTGTCGCCGTCGAGCGAGTAGCGGTAGATGTCGCCCCGGACGGGGGCGCCGGCCGCCATCGCCGCGCGGCGGTCGTGCGAGGACACGTAGGCGTACTCGCCGCTCGGATGGAAGGTGAGGTCCTCCGCGCCGGGCATGCCCGACACCGGCTTGCACCTGCCGGGGGCGTGGGGGGCGATGGAGCGGAACTGACCCGCGTCTCTCATTGTCTTGAGCGCGAAACCCGCGAGCAGCACGCACAGCACGCCCGCGACCATCAGGAGTTTCTTCATGGGGATTGGGAGGCAGGGAGGAGGAATCCCGCAGGCTACCACGGCGGTGTGGAGGCGGCTGGGACCCTGGCGCCAGGTCCTGGTGACGGGGGGCTTCCTGCTGTTGCTGAGCCAGTCGCGCGGGGCCCTCTGGGACGTCCGCCCGCCGGAGCCGACGACGGTGTTCCTGCCGGTCTCGCGGGTCGAGGGGCCCTCCGGGCCGATGCGCACCTTCGAGGATGGGATTGACGTGAGGGGGCGCGTGCTCGACGCGCGCGGCAGGCCCGTGGCCCGGGGCTTCGTCTCCTTCACCCTGCCGGGCGGCCTGTGTGGCAATGAGCCTCGGATGAAGGGGCGGGTGGCGTTCACCGGGGGCGTCTTCCGGGTGGAGCTGCCTCACGCGAGGTTCGTGACGGTGGTCGCGGAGGACGGCCGCGCGAGCTCGGTCCTCGTCGAGCCAGGGCTGTTCCGGAGGGTGGAGGTGACGGCGGTGCTGCCGGACCACCCGACCGCGCCCTCGGGCGCGGACGCCGTGCTGCCCTGGGCACGGCCCGAGGGGCCCATCGACGAGATGTCCGAGCGGCGCTCGCCGCGTGAGGCGCGCCAGGCCGCCGCGCTGACAGGCCCCCCGCGCACCGCTTGTGAGTACCTGGCGGGCGCGCGCTTCGAGACCGTGGCGGTCCCCTCACGGGGGGCGCGGGAGGTCGAGTTCCCCGTGACGTCCGAGGGGGAGCTCACGTTGGACCTGGGGCGCTTCGTCGGGTCATCCCCGGTGGACTGCGACGGCTGGAGCCTGGTCCAGGTGGACCGGGCCTGGATGACGCGGCGGCGCGTGGGGCACGTGGAGCCGTCGACGGGGCGGCTCGTGCTCGAGGGCGTCGAGTACCTGCGCGCGGGCCCGGTCCACGGGGGCCGCGTGTACTGAGC
>NZ_SRLW01000208.1:0-17916 GCF_006518215.1 Myxococcus sp. AB025B | reverse complement strand
GGTCCGGGACGTCCATCCCGAGGTCCACGCGAGGTCGAGGCCGATGCCGTTCACGAACCCGAACGCTGACCGATGAGCCCGGTGCGAGTCAAGCCGCCCTCCCGGACGGGGGGACGACGGCTCACCCACCCGCCACGTCCCACTCCACGCGGTGCAGCGTCAGCGCCTCCTCTTTGCCCTTCACGTGGGTGGGGGGCAGCGTCGTCAAGGGCCAGCGCGACTCGCGCAGCCTCACGCGCGTGGCCTCGGAGAGGACCACCTGGCCCGCCTTCGCCACGCCGCACACCCGACTGGCCACGTTGGTGACGTCCCCGAGCGTGGCGTACTGGAGGTAGTGCTCGGAGCCGATGTTGCCCGCGGCGGCCGGGCCGCTGTTGAGGCCCACGTGGATGCGCAGCTCCGGCTGTCCCCGGGCCCGGAAGCGCGCGTTGAGCCCCGCAAGCTCGCGCTGCATGTCCACCGCCGCGCGCACGGCCCGGTCCGCGTCGTCCTCGCGCGAGAAGGGCGCGCCCCACACCGCCATCAGCGCGTCGCCGATGTACTTCTCCAGCGTCCCCTCGTGACGGAAGACCACGTCCGCCATCACCGGGAAGTACGCGTTGAGCATGTCCACCACGTCCCGGGGGCCGCGCGAGGAGGACAGGGGCGTGAAGTCGGAGATGTCCGCGAAGAGCACCGTCACCTCCGTCTCCACCACCTCCAGCGCCGTGCCGGGCGAGGCATGCAGCCTGCGCACGACGGCGGGCGGGAAGAAGCGCAGGTACGTGTTGCGCAGCACCGCCTCCTCCTCCAGCCGCCGCGTCAGCCGCGCGTTGTCGAGCGCCACCGCCGCCTGGTGGGCGAAGGCGGTGAGGAACTCCAGGTCGGCCTCCGTGAACAGGCCCCCGTGCGAGCGGTTGTCCACGTACAGCACGCCCAGCCACGTGTCCCGGGACTTGAGCGGCACGCACATGGCGGAGTGGATGGACTGCGCGCGGATGGAGACGGAGCTGTCCAGCCGCACGTCCTGCTGGGCGTTGGCGAAGAGCGCCGCCAGGCCGTGCTTGCGCACGGAGTCGACGATGTGCTGGCTATGGAAGCGCTCGGAGAGCACCTCGCCGGTGGCGGCGCGCGCCACGCGGGGACGCAGCTCGCCGGTGGCCTCGTCCATGAGCAGCAGCGCGGCCCGGTCCACGCCGAGCACGCGGAAGACGAGCTGGAGGATGCGCTCCAGCAGCGAGTCGAGCGAGCCGGGCGACGACAACAGCTGCGCCACCGCGAGCAGCACCTGGAGCCGCTCGCGCGTCGCGTCCGCCTCCGGCTCCGGGCGCACCCGCAGGCGCGGCGCGTCCAGGGACAGCTCACCGGGCGCGGGGGAGAAGCGCGTGTCCAGGGTGCGCGTGTGCAGCGGGCTCAGCCCCGCGTCCAGGTCGGGGTCCGCCGCGAGGAGCTGGAACCACACCTCGCCGCAGCGGAAGGCCTGGCCCGCGTCGAGCTCGTGGCGCTCCACGCGCTGCTCGCCGACGAAGGTGCCGTTCTTGCTGCCCTGGTCCACCAGCACCACGCGCGAGCTCACGCGCTCCAGGCGCGCGTGCCTGCGCGACAGGCTCTTGTGGAGCACGCAGACGGAGCTCTCCTCCGTCCTGCCGATGGTGGTGACGCCTTCGGGGAGCAGCAGCTCCTGCTCGCCCTCCCGCCCAGGGTTGAGGATGAGGCGCATGGCGCCCGGGATGCTACACCCGCCCGCGGGCCTCCCGAAGGAAGTGGCCGGCGCGGGCGGGGAGGGGCAAGCGCTCAGCCCACCAGGCGGACGACGACCTGGGTCATCCCGTAGATGAGCAGCGCCATCAGCGCGGACGCGGGGATGGTGAACACCCAGGCCCAGATGATGCGGCCCGCCACGCCCCACTTCACCGCGCGCCAGCCGCGCGTGGAGCCCACGCCGACGATGGCGCCGGTGATGGTGTGGGTGGTGGACACGGGGATGCCCAGCTCCGCCAGCGCGATGATGGTGACGCCGCCGCCGGTCTCCGCGCTGAACCCGCCGATGGGCGCCAGCTTCGTCAGGCTGTGGCCCATGGTGCGGATGATGCGCCAGCCGCCGAAGAACGTCCCCAGCGCGATGGCCGCGTGACAGGAGATGATCATCCACCAGTCGATGTGGAACGGACGGTCCGCCCAGATGGTGCCGAAGAGCACCACGGCGATGATGCCCATCACCTTCTGCGCGTCGTTGGTGCCGTGGCTGTAGGAGAAGATGGCGGACGAGACGAGCTGGAGCCGGCGGAACCAGACGTCCACCACGCGCGGCGTCTGCTTGTGCACCACCCAGGTGCTCACCAGCATCAGCGTCATGCCCAGCGTGGTGCCGATGAGCGGCGAGAGCACGATGAAGGCGGCGATCTTCGCGATGCCCGCGCCCATCAGGCCCTTGAGCCCCAGCACCGGCAGCGTCGCGCCAATCATGCCGCCCGCCAGCGCGTGCGAGGACGACGACGGCAGCCCCCACCACCAGGTGAGCAGGTTCCAGGCGATGGCGCCCATCAGCGCCGCGAAGATGACCGACAGCACCGCGGTGGGGCCCGTGGCGCGCAGCATCTCGAAGTTGATGATGCCCTTGCCCATGGTGTTGGCGACATGGACACCGCCGCCGAAGGCGGCCACGAAGTTGAAGAAGGCGGCCCACGCCACGGCCAGGTTCGGTGACAACACCCGGGTGGACACCACGGTGGCGATGGAGTTCGCCGCGTCGTGGAAGCCGTTGATGAAATCGAAGATGAGCGCCACTCCGACGATGACGATGACGGCCGCGAGTAGCATCTCAGGAGTGCTCCAGCACCACGCCTTCGATGACGTTCGCCACGCCCTGACACTTGTCCGTGGCGGTCTCGATGAGGTCGTAGATCTCCTTCCACTTGATGATGGTCAGAGTGTCGACCCCGCTCTTGAACAGCCGGCCCAGGCCCGAGCGAAGCACTTCGTCCGCCTGCGTCTCCAGGCGCTTGATCTCCTTGCAGCCGGCGAGGATCTGCTCCGGCTTCTTGATGAGCCGCAGCGCCGCCACCACCTCCTGCACCTTCTCGGCGGACAGCACCAGGAGCCGCGCCAGCTCCGTCGCGTCAGGCAGGCTGCTCTCGATTTCGTAGTAGTGCAGCCGTGACGCGGCCGCGTTCGCCAGGTCCAGCACGTCGTCGATGCGCGACAGCAGCGAGTGGATCTGCCCCCGGTCGAACGGGGTGATGAACTGCTTGTGCAGACGGTTGAAGGCGGTATGGGTGACTTCGTCACCCTGGTGCTCCACGTCCTTGAGCGCCTGGACCCGCCTGGGCACGTCCGTGTAGTCGCTGAGCAGTTCGTGAAGCATCTTCGCGCCCTGCACTGTGGCGGCGCACTGTTTGTCGAAGTCGTCGAAGAACTCGTCCGACTTGGGCATCAGCCTTTCGAGCATCGCTTCCCTCCCGGATGGGGGCATGCCCCGGGTGTCACCTTCGTGTGACACGGCCGAGGCGGCCCGTGACTACCTCACCTGGAGAGAATCGCCAGCCTTCCTTTTTGACTCGCAACGGAATGCCGGGCTCCGGGGCCCCGAGTCTCGCTGTATCGAGCCATTAGCCCGCCAACGGGGAGGGGCCCCCAGGTCTACAGGTGGGGAAGCAGCGCCTGTTCCAGCTTCGCCCGGGGCATGGCGCCCAGGAGCTGCTGGACGACCTGGCCGTCCTTGAAGAGCAGCAGGGCGGGGACGGAGCGGATGTTGTAGCGCTGGGCCGTCTCCTGGTTCGCGTCCACGTCCAGCTTCGCCACCTTCAGGCGGCCCCGGTACTCGGTGGCGAGCGCGGCCACGGTGGGGGCGATGGCGCGGCACGGCGGGCACCAGGCGGCGGTGAAGTCCACCAGCACCGGCTCCTTCGACTCGAGCACCTCCTGGTGGAACCGCGCGTCGCCCAGCTCGATGACGTCCGTGGCCATGTCCTGTCCTCCTGCGTTGGAGGCGCGGCGTCGGGGCCGTGCCTCGGTTCGAGCAGGACATGTAGTGGCCGGGGCGTTCGGGGGCGAGCGTCCCTCACGGAACGCGAGGTTGCGTGAAGGGCCCTCAACGCCTCCGGGGGGAGGGCGCCTCCGCCTCCCAGGGCAGCGACGCGCCGCGCTCCGAGAGCAGCGAGAGGAAGACGCGCAGCTTGGGTGGGAGCTGGCGGCTGCTCGGGTAGACGGCGAACACGGGCAGGCCCGGCGGCGTCGCGGCCTCCAGGACGGGAACGAGCAGGCCGCTGCGCACGTCGTCGACGACGAGGGAGGCAGGCAGGCGGACCACGCCCAGGCCCGCGCGGGCGGCGGCCTGTCCCGCGCGCACGCTGGGGACGCGGAGGCGTCCGGTGACGGGGCGGCTCGAGGCCTCGCGGCCCTCGCCGAAGAACCAGACCTCGTCGGTGCCGGGCTCGGCGAGCACGACGCAGGCATGGCCCTGGAGGTCGGCGGGGGTGCGGGGTGTGCCCTGGCGGGCGAGGTACGCGGGGCTGGCGTAGTAGCCGGTGCGCAGCCGCCCGAGCTTCCGGGCCACCAGCGACGAATCGGGGAGGGGGCCGGTGCGCAGCGCCACGTCGTACTCCTCGGCGATGAGGTCGACATGGGCCTCGGCGAGCGCCAGCTCCACGCGCAGCAGCGGGTGGTGCAGGAGCAGCTCCGCGATGAGCGGGGTGAGCAGCTCGCCCAGCAGCGAGAGGGTGGCGATGCGCAGGGTGCCCTGGGGCGTGGCGCGCGACTCGCCCAGGGCGCGGTTCACCTCGCGGGCCTCGGAGACCAGCCGCGCGCAGTGGACATGGTAGTCGCGCCCCGCCTCGGTGAGGCGCAGGTGGCGCGCGTTGCGCTCCAGCAGGCGGACCCCCAGCCGCTCCTCGAGCGCGGAGAGCCGGCGGCTCACGGTGGACTTGCGCAGTCCCAGCCGCAGGGCCGCGGCGGTGAGCCCTCCGGCGGTGACCACCTCGGTGAAGAGCAGCATGTCATCCAGCAGGGGCGGGCTCGGAGGCACGGAGGTGGAGCCTAGCCGAGCAGGTCGTCCGGCTCCTCGCTCTTCGGGCCTCCGGGCGTCACTGGGGGGTGGGCAGGGGAGGAAAAGCCGGGTAGATGCAGGACGTTTCCCAGGTCCTGCCCATGATGCCCTCAAGCCCCATGCCGTTGTGTGTCGCGCCGATGATGGACTGGACGGACCGGAACTGCCGGTACTTCCACCGTCAAATCAGCCGGCACACGCTCCTGTACACGGAGATGTTGACCACGGGCGCCGTGCTCCACGGCGACCGCGAGCGGCTGCTGGGCTACGAGGCGGCCGAGCACCCGGTGGCCATCCAGCTGGGCGGCTCGGAGCCGGAGGCGTTGGCGGAGGCGGCGCGCATCGCCGAGTCGTGGGGCTACGACGAGGTGAACCTGAACGTCGGCTGCCCCAGCGACAGGGTGCAGTCGGGGCGCTTCGGCGCGTGTCTGATGGCGGAGCCGGAGCTGGTGGCGCGGCTGGTGGGCGCGATGCGCTCGGCGGTGAGCATCCCGGTGACGGTGAAGTCGCGCATCGCCATCGATGAGATGGAGGAGTGGCCCACGCTGGAGCGCTTCGTGCGGCGGATTGCGGCCGAAGGGTGCACGCGCTTCATCGTGCATGCGCGCAAGGCGTGGCTCCAGGGGCTGAGCCCCAAGGAGAACCGCGACGTGCCGCCGCTGCGCTACGATTTGGTGCACCGGCTCAAGCAGGAGCTGCCGCACCTGGACATCAGCATCAACGGCGGCATCAAGACGCTGGACGCGGCGGCCGAGCACCTGGCGCATGTGGACGGGGTGATGATTGGCCGCGCCGTCTACGAGAACCCGTACCTCCTGGCGGAGGCGGACCGCCGCTTCTTCGGTGCGACGCAGGCCCCGCGCGAGCGCCACGAGGTGGTGGAGGCGATGCTCCCGTACATCGAGCGCAGCCGGCAGCGGGGCGCGCCGCTGAGCGCGGTGACGCGGCACATGCTGGGCCTGTTCCAGGGCCTGCCGGGCGCGCGCGCGTGGCGGCGGCACCTGAGCGAGAACGCGCACAAGCCCGGCGCCGGGCCCGAGGTGGTGGTGGCCGCGCTCGCCAAGGTGCGCCGCGAGCCCGACGCCGTCGTGGCGGCCTGAGCCCGGAGCGCCTCGCGTCGACGACAGACACGACGAAGCCCGGGCCCTCACCTCGAGGACCCGGGCTCGCGGGGGTGAAACCGTGCTGGCTCAACCGATGACGAGCTCGCCCGACAGGGGCTTCTTGCCCTCGTCCATGAAGAGCCCGAAGTAGCTCTGCGCCAGCTTGTACTCGTTGTACGCCGGCGAGCAGGCCATGTTGCGCACCGCCATCAGCGGATCATTGGGCTTGCCGTCGTAGTCGGTGAGCAGGACGTTGATGCCCATGTGCCCGCCGTTCTGCGCCTGGATGCCGGAGCGGCGCTGCATCTCCTCGATGTCGTCGGCCGTCAGGTTGAGGGTGATGGGCTTGTCGTGCTCGCGCGCGGCCTTCGCCTTGTCCGCGTCACCGGTGAACGAGTACACGAGCAGCTCGCGCGCGTTGTCGTCCTTGGTGTCGAACTTCATCGCGAACTTCTCGGAGCCGGGGACCAGCTTGCCGTCCTTGTCGTACTTCTGCTCGATGGTGATGTCCGGGTGGTCACCGCCGTAGGTGATGTCGGACGTCAGCGACTTCGTCCCATCCGGGTGGTGCGTGATGAGGTAGTCGCCGGTGTTGGTGGTGCCGTCGGTCTCGATGCTGAAGGGCCCCACGTCGATGCCCACCTTGCCGCCCGTCGACTCGTAGTTGATCTTGTCGAAGCGCAGCGTGTTGGACACGCCCGGGCCTTCCTTCTCCGGCATCCGGCCGTCCTTGGCGAAGGCCTCGAAGGCCTTCTGGCCCTCGGGGTTGCCCAGGTCGAACTCGGCGGTGCGCAGCTTGTACTCCTTGAGCGTGTCCTCGCGGCCCATGCTCACGGAGACGGGGCCGGCGCCCAGCGTCACCTTGCCGTTGTTCTCGATGAACTCCGTGGGGCCCGTCGTCATCGACAGCTTGTCGCCCGTGCGGCTCACCTCGATGGACATGCCCTTGCCGCTCTTGACGTCGCCGGAGATGCCCAGCTCCACCGCGTGGTAGGACAGGCCCACGTCCAGGCCATAGCCGGTGAACTGGCTCTGCTCCATCTTGATGGACGTGCCATCCGGAATCGTCTCCGGGTTGAGCGGGTGCGGCGGCGCGATTTCACCGCGCTTGAGCTTCTCGAAGTCCGCCTCCGTCATCTTCACTTCGTACGTCATGCTCTTGCCGGCCTCGACGCTGCCCTCCACGGACGCGCCCACGCCGACCTTGGCCTTCTTGAACTCCACCGAGCCCGACGCGGACACGGACGTCTCCGCGTTGATGGACACCGTGACGAAGCCGTCCTCCTTCTTCACGTCCTTCTCGAGCGTGTCGCTGAACTCCACCGACACGGGGCCCGCCTGGCCCGGGATGGTGGTCTCGTGCGGCTGCACGTTGGCCGCGTCCGGCACGCCGCCCACGTCCGCCGGGTAGTCGGCCACCATCATCCGCTGCAGCTCGGGGGACACGTTCGCGTCCGCCAGCGCCTGGGCGCGCTCGGGCGAGCCCGCCTCGGTGCCGAACACCTTGGCCGCGGTGGTGCCGGGGATGGAGCCCGCCTCGGTGTAGTGCGAGTTGCCCTGGAGGTACGACTTCATGTCGTCCCAGCTCTTGCCGTTGCTGGGGTCCAACACGCGCTCACCCTGGCGCACGACGACGTGGCCCGACTGGCCCTCGGCGCCCGCGCGCGAGTCCTTCAGGAACACCAGGTCCGAGCGACCCTGCAGCTCCGGCGAGGACTTGTTGATGAAGTCCGCGGCCTTGTCCAGGCAGTTGACCTTGGCGTCCTTGCTGTCTTCCGTGAACAGCGACGTCGAGGGGGCCCCCTGGCCATCCAGCTTCAGCTTGTTCTTCGCGCCCGCGGGCTCGAAGGTGGACACGTCCTTCTTCTGCGCGGCCAGCTTCTTGGCCGCCTCCGCGGCCTTCTTCGCGGCCTCCGCGGCAGCCTGCCGAGCCGCCTCCGCCGCCCTGCGTGCCGCCTCTTCCGCGGCCCGGCGCGCGGCCTCCGCCGCCCTGCGTGCCGCCTCTGCTGCTCCACCGTCACCAACGCGTCCAGTTCCCATGGGGTGTGGGCTCCTAGCTGCCGTACGAGATTCCCAATTCTCGGGAGTCGACGCGCCGGGTTGCGGATGGCGAGGAGTTTCCGGACGTTACCCGCGAGATTCGGCCCGGGAGTGAAGCCCTGGCGCTCATCCCGTGCGGATGTGGAGGTGCTTCAGCGTCGGGGCGGGCTGGCGCGGAAGCGCTGGAGCTTGGTGCGGTTGCCGCACACGGCCATGGAGCACCACCGGCCGGAGCGGTTCTTGGAGGTGTCGTAGAAGGCCTCCTGGCAGGCGCCCGCGGCGCACACCTTCATCCGGGGCCAGTGGCCGTCGCGCTGGGTGGAGACGATGGCGGCGAACAGGGCGCCCAGGGCCTTCCAGCCGCCGGTGGCGGCGGGGCGCAGCGACACGCCGTCCTGGCCGAAGCCCACGGTGAGGGGGCTGGAGGCGGCGACGCGCTCCAGCGTCTTCAAATCCGAGGCGGCCAGCGGCTCGCCGGTGTGGGAGAGGAGCACGGCGCGCAGGGCCTCGCGGGCGTCGATGGCGGCGCGGAAGGCGTCCGGGGAGAAGCTGTCCGAGGAGGACACGAGACCTTGTGCGCGGCACCAGGCGTCGAGCGCGCCAGGCGTGGGCACGGCGTCGACGAGCTTCTCCACGTCGAGCGTGTTGACGAACTCGAGGAGCAGGACGACGTCCGTGGGGAGTCCGGGGCTGCGCGCATCGGCCATGCGGTGGGCCTATCGTGTCCTGGGCGTGGGCACCAGGGCCCCCAGGCCGCGGGTGAGCACCTCGACGAGGGCCCGGGCCGCGTCGCGCCGGGGGTCCAGGCTCGGGTCGTAGATGGTGACGTCCAGGCCCACGGCCAGGCCCGAGTCGACGAGTCGGGCGACCAGCTCCCCGAGCTCCGCCACGCGCAGGCCGTCGGGCTGGCGCGAGTCGACGGCGGGCATCACCGCGTCGTCCATGACGTCCGCGTCCAGGTGCATCCAGAAGCCGCGCACGCCGCGCTCCTTGAAGCGGGTGAGGGCGCGCTTCGCTCCGGCGGCGATTCCCTCCGCGCGCAGGACGTCCAGGTCCAGCCAGGCCATGCCCGTGTCGCGCGCGTCCTCCGCGCCGACCTTCTCACCCTGGCGCTCCGGGTCCCTGACGCCGAGCACGGCCACGTCCTCGTCGAGGACGAGCGGGCCGCGGTCCTCCAGGTTCGACAGCAGGGCGGGGCCCCGGCCGGTGGAGAGCCAGAGGTCCATCCCCGCGGCGCCGCCGAGCTCGGAGGCCTCCGGCGGCCAGAAGTCGGTGTGTCCATCCATGAAGGCGAGCCCCGAGTGCGCGCCGGTGCGCTTCAGTCCCAACAGGCACCCGAGCAGGATGCTGCAGTCCCCGCCCAGGACGAGCGGGAAGCGCCCGGCGCGCACGATGGCCTCGACGGCGTCCGCGAGCTGGAGGCTCAGCTCGGCGATGCCATGGGGATTGAGGATGTGCGTCCGGGCGTCGCGCTGCTCCACGTAGGGCCGGGGCGCCACGGTGTGCTCCACCTTCGCCTGGAGCTCGAGCCCCAGGCCCGCCTCCATCAGGGCCTCGGGAAGCAGGTCCACACGGGGAATCCGCCCGTCCGGACGGCTCAGCCCCAGACCGGAGGGCACGGCGACGAGGGCGATGGGCGATGACATGGGCGCTCCCTGGTTGAGGGTGGATAACCGTTGAAGTCGATTCAGTGGTTTCCATGAGGGTAGGGGGTGGCGCGCCGATGTGCAACCCTCTAGGTGTGTTCAGTGGTTATCCGGGATGCGGCCTGGGCGGAATGGTGTCGAACCGGGGCGTCCCTTCCTCCAGCTCGTAGTAGTCGCCCTTGCTGGCCAGGTGGACGTGGAGCGCCACGCGCGTCCGCGTGGGCGTGTCGAACGCGCCCATGGCGATTCCAATCCAGTCGCGCTGGAGCGGGTCCCAGAACAGCGACGCGCCGCAGACCGAGCAGAACCCGCGCCGCGCCTTCTCCGAGGACTGGAACCAGCGGACCTGGTCCTGTCCCTCGATGGTGACCGCCGAGCGGGGCACGTCCGTCGACACGAAGTAGTGCCCCGAGTGCTTGCGGCACTTCGTGCAATGACAGGCGTCGGGGGCGGGAAGCTCGCCCTCCACCGTGAAGCGGACCGCGCCGCACAAGCAGGAACCCCGATGCATGGATGACCTCGTCCGAAGGGTGGGGGTGGGGAGCCTGCGGCTTCCGCCGCGGACAGACAAGTGCAACCTTCCGGACGGCGCGCCAGCATGTCAAGACCGTCGAGGGACGGCGCGAGGGCGTGGGTCATGGTTGAAAAGTCCCTCTTGGCGCAGCCCGATGCGCGGCAGGGAACGCATGGCGCCCGCGCCGACTGGTGTTCGCCGCACCGCGGACAAGACGCTCCTCGGACACCCCCGCCGTGAGGTCCCCACATGAGCAAGCTTTCGCTGGTCGTCGTCACGATGACGCTGGGCCTGAGTGCCTGCAGGGAGGAGCCGGAGCCTCCCACTCCGCGTCCCCCCGAGGACCTGACGCAGGAGCACATGGAGACCCTGCGCACCAACCCCACCGCGCTCGCCGCCTTCCTGCGCGACATGCCCAAGGGCGGCGACCTCCACAGCCACACCTCCGGCGCCATCACCATGGAGAAGCTCATCCAATGGGGCTCCGAGGACGGCGCCTGCGTCAACCCCACCACCTACGTGGCGAGCAACCCCTGTGAGCAGGGCTCGACGCCCCTGTCCAACACGGCGTCGGACCGGGCCCTCTATGACGCGGTGATGGGCGCCTGGTCGATGGAGGGCTTCACCGGCCCGCTGCTGGAGGCGCACCAGCACTTCTTCGATGCCTTCGCCAAGTACGGCGCGGTGCAGACGGAGGCCCGGGGGGACGACATCTACGCGGACATCCTCTCCCGCGCGGGCCAGCACAACCAGGTCTACGTGGAGCTGATGCAGGGCTTTGGCGCGAGCACGGGGGGACGGCTCGCCGCGCCGCTGTTCTCACCCACGGACCCCTGGGATGCGCCGACGCTGTTGGCGAAGCGCGAGCAGCTCATCGCCCTGCCGGACTTCCAGACGGCGCTGACCCGTCAGGCGGAGAGCATTGCCAGCTTCCTGGCGGGGAGTCGGCAGGTGATGGCCTGTGGCACGCCCCAGGCGGACCCGGGCTGCGACGTGGAGGTGCGGCTGCTGGTGTCGGCCAACCGCACGGCGGAGCGGGCCAACGTCTTCGGCCAGTGGGTGTATGCCTTCGAGCTGGCCCAGCGCGTGCCCCAGATTGTCGGCGTCAACCTGGTGTCACCCGAGGAGCACCCGAACTCGCTCGCGTACTACAACGACGAGATGTTCGCGCTGGGCACGCTGGATGACCACAACGACACCACGCCCGGCCGCAAGACGGTGCACGTCTCCCTGCACGCGGGCGAGCTGATTCCCGAGGTGCTCAAGCCCGAGGACCAGGGGCACCTGCGCTTCCACATCCGCAACGCCGTGAAGCTGGCGCACGCGGAGCGCATCGGCCACGGGGTGGACGTGTTGGGCGAGACGGACGGGGAGGGCGTCGACGCGCTCCTGCGCGACATGCGCGAGGCAGGCGTGCTGGTGGAGATCTGCCTGTCCTCGAACAACGTCCTGCTGGGCGTCAAGGGCACGGACCATCCGCTCTCCGCGTACCTGGTGGAGAAGGTGCCGGTGACGCTGGCGACGGATGACTCCGGCATCCTCCGGGGGGACATCACCCAGGAGTACGTCGCGGCGGCCACCGTCCAGGGGCTCGACTACAAGACGCTCAAGCAGCTGGCGCGCGCCAGCCTCGAGCACGCCTTCGTTGAGGGAGACAGCCTGTGGGCCCAGCGGGATGTCTTCACGGCCAAGGTGGCGGCCTGCGCCCAGGACGACGCGGGCGAGGCGGGCCCGTCCGCGTCGTGTCAGAGCTTCCTGGGGACCAACAAGCGCGCGGCGCTGCAGTGGCGCCTGGAGGCGCAGTTCACGAACTTCGAGGCGCGCTTCGCGAACTGATGCCGGGGCCGTGGTCGCGCGAGTCCCTGGCGCGACCCCGGCTCAACCCAGGCGCGGCTCAGCAGTTCTGCTTGCAAGGCGGCGGCGGGCCGACGGGCGGCGGGCTGCCGGCGGGCGGCGTGTTGATGCTGCTGTGGCAGGTGTAGAGCTGCAGGTCATAACAGTACTGGCGGTAGTACTGGGCCGTCGGGCCGGAGCCGGCCATGTACTGGGAGCAGTTCCAGAAGCTCCACTTGTACGGCGTCGCGGCCGGGCAGCTCCCATCCACCCACCCGCCGCTGCCATAGTCGCGACACGAGCCCTGGAACGTCCCGACGCTGCACGCGTTCTGCTCCACCTGGCCCAGGTCCTCCGCCTCCGGGGACACCTCGTCCATCGGCGTGCCACCACAGGCGACGGCGCCCACGCACAGCACTCCCAGTAACAACGGACGCATGACTTGCTTCAACATGGATTGACCTCTTGGATTGTCAGCCCGCCGTGGCCGGGACCTCCCCGTCGGCGAGTGGAGGCCACCCTACGTTCCCCTCTGATTAACCGGGATTAAGCGCGATTAAATGTGGCGGAGGCCAGGCGTCAGCCCACCAGCCCTGGCGAAGGCGGCGAGAGCAGGTCCTCCCAGTAGCGCAGCTCGGGATAGACCTCCTGCAACAGATAGCGCCGGCTGCGGAAGTGCCAGTAGATGAAGCTCTTGAGGTAGTGCTCGACGTGAGCCCTCAGCTCCGGGGCGCGTGAGGACGCCGACTCCAGGATGGCGTGGTAGTTCCTCACCGTCGTGGCGAGCGTCTCCCGGTACACCTCCAGGTAAGGGCGCTTCTGTGTCTGGGATTGCTTGAACAGGTAGCAGTTCTCGAAGTCGAGCTGGGACTTCGCCTCCTTGTAGAAGGAGAAGACGTCGTTGGTGAATGCGATGAAGTCCCGCGCCGCCTCCAGGGTGTCCACCCAGAACAGCGGGTCGCGCGCGAAGCTCAGCCGCGCGTCGATGAACTGGAGGGACAGGTACCAGAACTCCGAGGAGCCGTTGTGGTCGCGGATGTACCGGACGCTGTGCGTGGTGCGCTGGGCGCCGTGCCGGGCCACCAGCACCTCGAGCAGCGTTCCAAGGTGGTACTGGAAGAACAGGTTCTTGTAGAGGCCCAGGAAGTCCGCGTCGCAAGAGTGGCCCAGCTCCTCGAAGGAGAAGTCGACGTAGTCCATGAGCGGAGAGGGCGGGTGGGCCACCGCGCTCGCATGCTTGAGGGACAGGAAGTGCTTCTCCGGGTTGTATTCCTTGTCGGGGTCGAACCACAGCACCAGGCTCCAGACGCGACTGATGGCCCGGCCCAGCCTGGGGTCCTGGATGGGAATCGTGATGTGGCGCATGTATGTCATGGTCTGGATGAACTCCTCATCCATGTCCAGGCCACGGGCCAAGGCTTCCTGTCGGATGAAGCGGGTCTCCCGCTCGACCTCCGCCAGGTCGACCGCGGGCTCGAAGACGGGAATGTTCCTCTCGCGGGAATCACCCGGGACGGGGCCGATGAGGCGTATCAGCTTGCGCAGCTCCCCCGAGCGGAGGACGTTCTCCGCCTCTTCGCGAAAGCCCTGGTGCCTGATTTGTTCCAGTCTGGGATTGAGTTCGAGCTCGAGCATGTGCGGCCCCCACGTCCGGGTGTCGGGTGTGGATGTTCAAGCTAATGCGGTCGCGGCGGGCGGCAGCCGCGGGGCCCTTGGGTTGTGATTGGCCGCGTGGGCATGTTCAGTCCGCATCAGTGACATCGCCCTCGGATGCAGGAGGGCAGGGGGGCCTTTCGTCCTGCGGGCTCGACTGCGGGCCCGAGGCGAAAGGCCGCGGCGGGAGCGTGTTTCAGGGCACGTCGAGTGCCTGGACTGCCGAGCGCAGCGCGTCCGGCAGCCAGTCCGGGTCTCCCCGGCGCAAGGCTGCGAGCCCGGCCTGGAAGTCCGCGCGCGCGCCGCCGACGTCGCCGAGCCGCACGCGGAGCAGGCCGCGCTCGTGGAGCAGCTCCGGGTCGATGTCCGCGCCCTGTTGCAGGGCGAGCGCGGCGGACAGGTCCTCCAGCGCCTCCGCGTGCATTCCCATGCGCGCGCGCACGGCGGCTCGTTGCTGGAGCAGCCAGGGATTGTCCTGGTCCTCGGCCAGCGCGAGCGTCCAGTCCTGCTCCGCGCGGGCGTCCTGTCCGAGCGCCTCCAGGGACTCGGCGCGCTTCATGTGCAGCACCAGCGCCTTGCGATAGCCGCCATCCACCAGCGCGTCGAAGTCCGCCACGGCCTCCGCATGGCGACCCAGCCGGGCGAGGCACAGCGCGCGGTGCAGCCGGGTCGTCCGGTGTCCAGGGGCCAGCTCCAGGACGCGCTCGAACCAGGGGAGCGCCTCGGCCGGAGCGCCGCCCCAGATGCCGAGCGTCATCGCCAGCTCCATCAGGACGATGCCCAGCCTCGGGTGCGCTTCGGCGAGCGCGCGCACCTGCGCGAGCGCGGAGGTGTACCGGCCCGTCCGTCGCAGTCGGTCGACCTGTCGGAGCTGCTCCGCCACCTCGGGAGGGCAGGGCTCCCGCCCGTTCCTCGCGGTGCCTCCGGTTCTCGCCGCGTCGACGGCCGTGGAGGCCTCCGCAGGCATGCGGGAGGCGCGCCCCTCGGAGGGGGGTGGCGTCGTCGCGGGGCTCCCTGGCCCGGGCGTTCCCCTTGGCGCGTCGTCTCTGTCGTCCCGCCCCGCCATGCCGGTGCTCAGCCTCCCTGGGGGAAGGCGCGGCAGGCGGCGTCGTAGTCGCGCCACCAGGCCTCGAGCACCTTCATGTCCGTGGCGCGCGGCTCGTCCCCCGGGCCCGCCATGTCCAGGTACGCGTGCAACAGCGGCCGGAAGTAGGGGTGGGCGCAGTGGTCGATGATGTCCGTGGCCCGCCGCCGGGGTGAGCGGATGTCCATGTTGCGCGCGTAGCCGTGCTCGGTGACGACACACTTGATGTCGTGCTCCGTGTGGTCGATGTGCCGCACGTACGGCATCACGCAGCTCACCGTCCGCCCGTCCTTGAGCTTCCGCACCGACGGCGTGTGCACGATGCTCAGGTACGCGTTGCGGAAGAAGTCCCCGGAGCCGCCCAGCCCGTTGACGATGCGCGAGCCGTCGATGTGCGTCGAGTTCACGTGCCCGTAGATGTCCACCTCGATGGGCGTGTTCATCGCGATGACGAACAGCCGCGAGATGATTTCAGGGCTGTTCGACAGCCACATCGGCCGCAGCACCAGCCGCTCCTTGCACCGCTCGAACAGCTGCTGGAACCGCTGGCGCCCCTCGGCGGAGAAGGACACCGCCGTGGCGGACGCGTACTCGAACTTCGCGTCGTCCTCCACGTAGCGCAGCATCCCGTCCTGGAACACCTCGGTCCAGAAGCGGATCTTCTGGAACGGTGACTCGTACAGCTCCCCGATGATGGCGTTGGCCACGTTGCCCACGCCGGACTGGATGGGCGGCAGCCGCTTGCCCCAGCCGAACTCCTCGCGGCAGCTCAACAGGAAGTCCACCACGTTGCGCGCGATGCGCTTGTCCGTGTCGTCCGCCGCCTTGAAGGGCACCGGGTGGTCCGGCGTCCTCGACTCCACCACCGCCACCACCTTGCCCAGGTCGAACTCCACGTACGGCGTGCCGATGCGGTCCCTCACGTTCAACAGCGGCAGCGGCCAGCCCACGTGCGGATGCACCGTGGGCACGACGATGTCGTGGAAGCCCGTGTAGTCCGGCGCGGACGTGTTCACCTCGAGGATGATCTTCTTCGCCTTCGCCAGCGCCTCCGCGCTGATGCCCACCGAGGACGTCAGGATGACGCTGCCGTTGGGGCGGATGCGCGACACCTCCACCACCGCCACGTCGATGTCGCCATAGAACCCGTACATCAGGTTGCGCGCGAAGGCGGACAGGTGCACGTCCGTGAAGTCCATCTCCCCGGCGTGGATGCGCCGACGCGACGCGGACGAGGACATGTACGGCCCGCGCTTGCGGATGAAGGGCGCCATGGGGCCCTCCACGTCCTCGGACAGCGACGCCCCGGACAGCAGCGTGAGCCGCGTCTGGGGCGCGGTGCGCGACAGGTGGAAGGCCAGCGCGGGGAAGAACGTCTTGGGCTCGCCCGACTTGGTGAAGCCGCTGATGGCCACCGTGTTCCCGTCGGTGACGTGCTTCACGGCCTCCTCGACGGGGACGACCCGGGCCAGGAGGTCGGCGTTCTGGATGCGGTCCTTCAGCGTGCTCGGAGCGGTCATGTTCAAGTCGGGAACCCCCGCGGAAGGCGGCGGGTCCGCAGTCGAAGATGTCACACCCGGCGCCCCGGACGGAGCACGACGCACGCCCCCTCGTTCGCCCTGTGTCCTGCCATCCATCAGCTCCGCTAGCGCAAGCCCGGCGGGCGCCGCGTCCCGGTGTCCCCGGGCGCCTCCTCGGCCTTGAGCCTGGCGCCGGGGGACAGCTCGAAGACGAGCCCGAGCTGCCACTGGCTCAGCCGCTCCAGGAAGAGGATGTTGTACGAGTCCTGCCCGTACACGTAGCGGGTGAAGACGCCGAAGCCCGCGCCCCAGTAGGGCAGCGCGGCGAGCTCGCCGCTCACCGTGGCGCGCCGATGGGGCGTCTCGCCGAAGGGCGCGGACACGGTCCCCTCGAGCCGGAAGCGGTGCTGGTGCCAGACGCGCTCGCCCAGCACGATGATGCCCCAGCCGCCCTGGCCGTAGACGCGCCGCTGGTCCTCGGTGATGCCGCCCGAGCCGATGGCCGTGTTCAGCTCCAGGAACGCGCCGCCGCCCACCAGCCACGCGCTGTCCAGGTCCGGGTCCACGCCGAAGGCCACGCGCGCGTGCAGCTCGCCGCGCACGAAGTTGGTGGAGAAGCTGCCGGTCAGCTCGTTGAGCGGCAGCTCCCCCAGGGCCGGCTCGCAGTCGGGGTCGGTGCCCTCCTGGTTCGCGAAGAAGCAGCCGTCCTGGCCATTGGAGTAGTGGCCCACCGTGAGGTTCGCCGCGAGCGCCAGCCCCCGCATCGGGCGGTCCTCCGCCAGCGAGCCCGGCAGCACGCGCAGGTGCGCCACCTGGAGCGTGATCTTCGGGACGTACGAGGGCGGGATGACGGGGCTGCTGTCCGTGTTCAGCATCCGCAGCCGGATGTACGGCGTGAGCACCGCGGTGAGGAACCACTCGCCGTGCTCGCTCCGGAAGTGGCCCGAGTGCAGCTGGGGCAGGAAGAGGTTGGGGGCGAGCTGCGCCTCGAACAGCAGCGGCGCCGGGGAGTCGGGGTCTCCCTGCCGGCGGATGCGGTTGGGCGAGCCGAAGATGTAGCTGCGGTCCAGGAAGAGCGGAGCGGGCGTGTTGTACTCCACCTTCCAGTCGGCCCGGGCCCCGCCCGCCGCGAAGAGGAGCGCCAGCGCGAGGCCCCACGAGGCACGGCCCCTGGGCTGGGCGAGGACGGTTCGCATCCGGCGGGTGTCTCCTGGCGACGAAGGCCCTCGAGGACGGAGGCCTGCACGCCTCCTCTAGCCGGCCCGGGCCCCGTCCTCATCCGACCCGCCAGGGGTTTGTCGCGAGAAGGGAACAGGTGGACGGGTGGACGTGTTGGGCGCCGCGATTCCGTGCTTTGGTGCACAACCCACCCCATCCTCGGGAGACCTACACTTTCATGCGCAACCTCCTCATCGTCAGCGCGGGCGTGGCCGCGCTCGCCTCCACCGGATGCGCGACCTCCAAGGACGCCCGTCCCGAGGACGCCGCCACCTCCACCGC
>NZ_SRLW01000207.1:0-17939 GCF_006518215.1 Myxococcus sp. AB025B | reverse complement strand
GGCTGGGCCACGGTGTGGCTGGTGTCGGTGACGGGCGGGGCAGGAGGCGCGGGCGGCGGCGGAGGCTTGCCCAGCGAGAGCGCGCCCAGGGCGAGCAATCCGGCGGCGGACAGCAGCAGCAGGGTGCGGTTCATGCGGTTCCTCGGGGTGTGTGGCTTTGGCGGGAGGGACACTCGCCCGTCCGCCCCCCGGACCGCATCGGTCACCGGGAGGAGGGTCCCCCCGATGACCGATAACCCAGACGTCAGACATTGCGGCGCGAGGCATTCCGGGTCGCTGGACACCTCACCGCCCCGGTGGGTTCCCGGAGTCGGTGGATCCGGACCCCGAGGTGCCGCTCGGGGAGGATGGGGCGGATCACGATTTCTTCCCGAGACCCGAGAATCGAAGCAACTGCCCTCCCGGGATTCCGATAATCGGGAAGGTCGGAGCTTCTCCGACCGCGACTTCAGAGGGTCGGGACCGCACTGGGAGCGCGCCCGCCAGGAGAGGAAGACATGTCCACGATTGGCAAGACGGGTTCGCGCACCCCCACCTATGTGAAGCCCGAGCCGAAGCAGGAGACGGCGAAGCAGCCGGCCCAGGCGCAGCGCAACGCGGTGAAGACGGCGGTGGACCAGCGGATGCGCGACGGCTTCGACGCGGCCCCGGCTCGCGCGGGCTCGGCGTCCCGGCCGCAGGTGCTCACCGAGACGCGCACCTCGGAGAACGCGCCGCCGAGCCCGGGTGGTGGGCTGGGCAAGGCCATCGCGAAGCTCGGGGAGAAGGTGAAGCAGGCCGCGGGGTCCGCGACGGCGCCGCAGGTGAGCACGAACGCGAACGGTCAGACGGTGGTGGACCTGGGCGCGGGGAACAACACCGCGACGGTGACGATGAACAAGAGCGGCGGGCTGGTCATCCAGTCCGGCTCGGACACGGTGACGCTGTCGCCCGAGCAGTCGAGGAACGCCATCATCAACGGCGGCGCCGGCAATGACTCCATCACCGTGGACAAGAACGTCACGGTGGACGTCACCCTGGACGGCGGCGACGGCAACGACAAGCTGACGGGTGGCGCGGGTCACGACACCATCCGGGGCGGCGCGGGCAACGACACCATCATCGGCGGCGCGGGCAACGACTCAGTGTCCGGTGACGACGGCGACGACTACGTCGAGGGTGGCGCGGGCGACGACCTGGTGCAGGGCGGCGCGGGCCGCGACGTGCTCTATGGCCTGGACGGCAACGACTTGCTCAACGGCGGCGAGGGCCGCGACTACATCGACGCGGGCGCGGGCGATGACACGGCCACGGGCGGCGCGGGTGATGACCAGGTCATCGGCGGCCGCGGCGACGACACCCTGTCGGGTGGCGAGGGCAACGACGCGGTGGCGGGCGGCGCGGGCAAGGACACCGTCAGTGGCAACGCCGGCGACGACAAGCTCTACGTCGAGGAGGGCGAGGAGACGGCGGACGCGGCCGAGGGCGAGCGGACCATCGTCGACATGACGGACGCGGACCAGCGCGGCAGCTCGGTGAAGGTGGAGGGCTCGCCGGAGTTCCAGGCGCGCGTGCAGTCGGACCTGGACGCGATGCGCTCGCTGCCGTCGGGTCAGGAGCTGCTCGGCACGCTGGATAGCAGCGGCCGCTCGACGACGATTCGCGAGACGTCCGGTGGCAACACGGCGTCGGGCACCAACTTCAACGATGGCTTCTTCAACGCGGACGGCACGCCGGGCAAGGGCTCGGATGCGTCGGTGAACTACAACACCACGCGCATCTCGCTCGGTGGCGACGAGTGGATGAACCGTCCCCCCATCGTCGGTCTGTTCCACGAGCTGGTGCACGCGTCCGACATCGCGAACGGCACGCTGGCGAACGGCTCGAAGGACGGCGTGCGCAACCTGGAGACGTCCGCGGTGGGGCTGCCCATCGATCTGGACCAGAACCCGGCCACGCCGGACGTGGTGCAGCCGGGCCGCCCGGGCGAGAACGTCCTGCGCGACGAGCTGAACCTGCCCACCCGTCCGCACTACTAAGCCGCGTTTCGATGTGAGCCGCCAATGATGGCGGGGGCCTCCGAGGGCGCCCCGCCTCCGGTGTGGTGTCGACGTGGATTCAGGGCTGCGCGCAGGGATGCGCCTGCTCCACGAGGGGGGCTCTGCTCGAGCACTCGCCTCTGGCGCCGCGTCGACGTGAGGCAGGGGCCATGTGCTGGGTTGATTCGCACTCCCCTCCGCCAACTCCCTGGAACGACAGGCCCTTCGTGCGACGCGGACGCGTCGTGCGCCAGCGACCCGGTCTCTCGGCCCCATGGAACGAGTGATCTGCTCCCTGCCCCGAGCCTCGAAGCAACTGGCGTCCTGGGGTCCCGATAATCAAGGAGTTCGGCGTTGGTCCGCCTCAGGGAGAAGCCGCATGTCCACGATTGGGAAGACCGGTTCGCGCAGCACCTCGTACGTGAAGCCCGAGCCGAAGCAGGAGACGGCGAAGCAGCCGGCCCAGCGTCCCAACGTGGTGAAGACGGCGGTGGACCAGCGGATGAAGGACGGCTTCGACGCGGCTCCGACGCGCGCGAGCACCCCGTCCCGCACCGGTGGCAGCGACTTCGAGGGCGCGCCTCCTCCTGGCCCTGGTGGTGGACTGGGCAAGGCCATCGCGAAGCTCGGGGAGAAGGTGAAGCAGGCCGCGGGGTCCGCGACGGCGCCGCAGGTGAGCACGAACGCGAACGGTCAGACGGTGGTGGACCTGGGCGCGGGGAACAACACCGCGACGGTGACGATGAACAAGAGCGGCGGACTGGTCATCCAGTCCGGCTCGGACACGGTGACGCTGTCGCCCGAGCAGTCACGGAACGCCATCATCAACGGCGGCGCCGGCAATGACTCCATCACCGTGGACAAGAACGTCACCGTCGACGTCACCCTGGACGGCGGCGACGGCAACGACACGCTGAAGGGCGGCGCGGGTCACGACACCATCCGCGGCGGCGCTGGCAACGACACCATCATCGGCGGCACGGGCAACGACTCGGTGTCCGGTGACGACGGCGACGACTACGTGGAGGGCGGCGCGGGCGACGACCTGGTGCAGGGCGGCGCGGGCCGCGACGTGCTCTACGGCCTGGACGGCAACGACTTGCTCAACGGCGGCGAGGGCCGCGACTACATCGACGGTGGCGCGGGTGACGACACGGCCACGGGCGGCGCGGGCGATGACCAGGTCATCGGCGGCCGTGGCAATGACCGGCTGAGCGGCGGTGAGGGCAACGACGCGGTGGCGGGCGGCGAGGGCGCGGACACCGTCAGCGGCGATGCCGGCGACGACAAGCTCTACGTCGAGGAGAACGAGACCACCGACGGCGCCGCGAGCGAGCGGACCATCGTCGACATGACCGACGCGAGCCAGCGCGGTCGCTCCGTGACGGTGGAGGGCAGTGCGGACTTCCAGGCGCGCACGCAGTCGGACCTGGACGCGATGCGCTCGCTGCCCTCGGGTCAGGACCTGCTGCGCACGCTGGACGACAGCGGCCACTCGACGACCATCAAGGAGACCACCAGCGGCAACTCCGCGTCTCCCGCCAACCGCGATGACGCCTGGTTCAACACGGACGGCACGCCGGGCAAGGGCACCGACGGCACGGTGAACTACAACACCACGCGCACCTCGCTCGGCGGCGAGGAGTGGATGACCCGTCCTCCCATCGTGGCCCTGTTCCACGAGCTGGTGCACGCGTCCGACTACGCCAACGGCACGCTGGCGCGCGGCGAGAAGAACGGCGTCAACAACCGCGAGACGTCCGCGGTGGGACTGCCCATCGACCTGGACCAGAACCCGGCCACGCCGGACGTGGTGCAGCCGGGCCGCCCGGGTGAGAACGTCCTGCGCGACGAGCTGAACCTGCCCACCCGCCCGCGTTACTAGTCCATGCGGACCCTGCTCCAGGCTGGCGCCCTCGGCATGGCGCTGGCCATAATCGTCGGCTGCACGCGGGCGGAGCGCCCGGTGAATGCGGGAGGAAGCGTGGCCCAGGCGGACGTGGTGGAGCTGAAGGTGGAGTCGGTGTCGAGCGGGCCCGAGGGGCTCGCCGTCTCGTACGCGGTGCACAACGGCTCGCCGCGCGAGGTGCTGCTCGTGGACGGCCTGCCGGAGTGGGGCCCCACGGGCTACGTCGGCCTCGCCCCCGAGCGCGCCTACGTGGAGCTCTCCCGTGACGTCGCCGTGCTGCTGCGCGCGCTGGTGCCCGTGCCGGAGAACCTCGACGTGGAGGCGCCCGAGGTCCCCAACGTCAGCGCGCTGGCGCCCGGCGCCACCGTGTCCTCGCGTCTGGTGGTGCCCCTGCCGCTGCGCACGTCGCTGCCCTACGGCCAGGACTCGGAGACGACGCTGGAGCTGTCCGCCGTGCGCGAGCTGCGCCTGCGCGTGGGCTACCTGCCGGACGCCTCCGAGGTGCGGCTGCACGGCACGACGGAAGCGAACGGGCGCACCTTCCGCACCGCCGAGTACGGCCAGGTGGTGACGCGGCAGCGCCTGCTGGACAGCGGGCCGCTGTCGCTCGACGGCGTGAAGTAGTCCGTCAGGGCGTGCGCCACAGCAGGCACGCCGGCGCGTCGTGTCCCGGCATGGCCAGCACCTGGAACGACGCCTCACGAGGCAGCGCGCGGAAGGCCTCCGACTCCACGGCCTTGCGCACCGCCTCGCGCGCGCACTGGAGCGAGCGCACCACCAGCAGCTTCTCGAGCGGAGCGAACACCTCCAGCTCGCGAAGCCCGCGGTCCTCGGCCAGCTCCAGCAGCGCATCCCCCACCGAGCCCAGCCCGAAGCCGCCGCAGGTGTCGAAGTTCGTCGCTGTGTAGTCCTGCGCGTTCTGCTCCCCGGTCTCTTCGTAGTGGTGCTCGACGAGCCCCTGGCCCCACACCTCCTGGGGCACGTAGGGGCTCACGTCGCCGCCCGCCCAGTACAGCAACAGGCCCGACAGCGGCCGGACGCGGGCGCGGCGCACGCCGTCCAGCTCCTCCCAGACGTACGCCTCCTGCCGCAGGTAGCGAGGCTCGCGGTACATCCCGAAGCTCTTCACCAGCCCCGCCGTCATCACCGCGACGAGCCCCGCGTCCACGGCCTGGGCCTCCGCCACCTGCGCGCTCACCCGCTCGAGTCCGTCTGACTCGCGCACCCGTGCGAGCAGCCGCGCGGCGCATGCATCCAGCTCTCGCAGCTCCTCATCGGTCCACACGCGGCGTCAGGCCTCCGGAGGTCGCAGGCGGACCAGGTCATCCACCACGCGCCGCACGCGTCCCTCGTCGAAGGGCTTCTCCAGGAGGAGATTGGGGATGCTCGCCAGGAACTCGCGGGCGCCCGTGGTGAAGGCGCCGCCGGACACGAAGACGAAGCGCCCCTCCAGGCCCGCGTGCGCGCGCCGCACCAGCTCGTAGACGTCGCGCCCCGTCAGGTCCGGCATCATCACGTCGCACAGCACCGCGTCCGGCTTCAGCCCCTGCTCGAGCAGCTCCAGCGCCTGTCGACCGCTGCACGCCACCTCCACCTCGTGGCCGCGCAGGATGCGCTGAAGCACCCGGCCCACGGCGGGCTCGTCGTCCACCACCAGCACGCGTCCCCTGGGCGGACCCACCGGCGCGCCCGAGGGCTCCGGCGACGGGGCCACCGCGCGCGCCTCCGGCTCCGTGGTGGGCAGCACGACGCGGAAGGTGGTGCCCCGGCCCGGCTCGCTCTCCACGGTGATTTCACCACCCAGCCCGTGGACGATGCTGTGACAGATGGACAGGCCCAGCCCCGTGCCCACGCCCACGGGCTTGGTGGTGAAGAACGGGTCGAAGATGCGGTCGATGACCTCGCGGGCGATTCCCACGCCCGTGTCCTGCACCTCCACCACCACGCGCGACAGCCCGTCCCGCCGCGTCGCCAGCCGGATTTCGTGCCGGTGCGCGGAGCCCTCGGGGATGGCCTGCGCGGCGTTCACCACCAGGTTGAGGAAGACCTGGCTCAGCTTGCCCTCGTTCGCCATCACCGAGGGGATGTCGCCGTACTCCCGCTTGAGCTGCGCGCGGTGGCGGATTTCGTTCGCCGCCATCATCGCCACCGACTCCAGCACCGTGTGCACGTCCAGCGGCGACACGCGCTCCTCGTCCGGACGGGAGAACGTCTTCAGCTGGCGCACAATCTGCCGCACCCGCTCCGCGCCCTCGCAGGCCTCGTGCAGCACCTCGCCCCACTCGGCCAGGTCCGGCTCGCCGCGCAGCCGGGCCTGCAGCGCCGAGGCGCCGTCGCCCGGGGGCAGGTTGCGGCGGAACTCGTCCGACAGGAAGCTCAGGTTGGACAACACGAAGGCCAGCGGGTTGTTGATTTCGTGCGCGATGCCCGCCGCCAGCGTGCCCACCGAGGCCAGCCGGTCCGCGAGCGTCAGCCGCGCCTGCAGCTGCCGCTGCTCCGTCACGTCGCGCGCGATGGACACCACCGCGGGCTGTCCGTCGAAGCGCAGGGGCAGCGAGACGACCTCCGCCACGCGCGTGCGCCCGTCGCGCCGCACCAGCCGCCGCTCACCCGTGAGCGCGCCCGCGCGCACCGCCTCCACGCCCCGCATGTCCTTGACGAACTCGGAGAGCTGACGGCCTACGAGCTGCTCGGCCCGCTCGAAGCCCAGCGTGCCCACCAGCGCCGCGTTCGCGTAGACGATGTGCCCGTCCCGCTCGATGGCCGCCGCGTCCGGCACGCCCTCCAACAGCGCGCGGAAGCTCGCCTCGGACAGCCGCAGCGCCTCCTCCGCCTGCCGGCGCTCGGTGATGTCGCGCGCCAGGCCCTCCACCGCCACCATGCGCCCCATGGGGTCCGTCACCGGCACCACCACGTGCTCCAGCCACAGCATGCGGCCGTCCGGGTGCAGGTAGCGCACCGTCACCGGCGCCCCCGCCGACGCGCGCGGCGCCTCGAGCAGCTGCTCCAGCGCGGCGCGGTCCTCCGGGTGCACGCGCCGGTACCACAGGTCCGCGTCGCCGTAGTGAGCCACCGGCCCGTGGCCCAGCTTCGCGTGCGCCACCCGGCTGACGTAGACGAAGCCCCGGGGCGCCTCGCGCCGGTACAGGTACAGCACGTCCGACGCGTTCTCCGCGAGCTGACGGAACCGCCGCTCACGCTCGCGCAGCGCGCGCTCCGACTCGCGCCGCTCCAGCGCGACGGAGATGGCGCCCGCCGCGGCGGACAGCAGGTCCACCTCCAGCCGGTCCCACCGCCGCGCCTCCGCGCAGTTGTCGAAGCCCACGAAGCCCGTCAGCACCCCCTGCACGCGCAGGGGCAGCACCAGGATGGAGAGGATGCCCTGCGGTTCCAGCAGCGCCCGCTCCAGCTCGGGGAAGCTCGCCACCAGGCCCTCGATGACGTCGCCCCGCGACAGCGTCGTCTCCCAGCGCTCCAGCGCGGGCACCATGGGCACGTTCTGCAGGTCCGGGTTGTCTATCTCCGCGTGCACGCCCGGCGCGCACCACTCCGCGCGCTGGCTGCACAGCCGCTCACCGGACGGGCCCGGGTGCAGGTCGAAGACGTAGACGCGGCTGGCCCCCGCGGCGAGCCCCAGCGACGACAGCACGGAGCCGTACAGGTCTCCGCCGTCGCGCACCGCGAGCAGCCGCTGCTGCATCTCCACCAGCGCCGTGAGGTAGCGCTCACGCCGCGCCAGCGCCCCGTCCGACGCCTTGCGCTCGGTGATGTCGTTGAGCGTGCCGGACGTGCCCACCAGCTCGCCGTCCTCGCCCACCATCACCCGGCCGAAGACCTCCACCCAGCGGAAGCCTCCCTCGCGCGTCAGGTAGCGCACCTCGATGCGCACGTGCTCCACCTCGCGCGTCATCAGCCGGCGCAGGTTCTCCCGACAGGGCGCGTGGTCCTCCGGGTCCACGAAGTCGAGGAACGACCTGCCCAGCGACACGTCCACCGCGTGGCCGGTGATTTCCGTCCACGCCCGGTTGAGGAACGTCCACCGGCCCTGCACGTCCGTCTGGAACACCACCTCCTTCAGGCTGTCGATGACGAGCCGGTAGCGTCGCTCGTGTGGAGTCCAGTCTGGCCTGGGGGGCGGCGTCTGCATGTTGAGGCTCGAGGAAGTGGACGGCGCTCATCCGGACGTGGAGTCCGGACGATGTGCAACTATCCAACGATTCAGGATTTCCTGCAGTCCAAGCAAGGGGGCTGGCCTGACCCCGGGAGGGTTGGGATTCAGACCGCGTGCCTCTGGATGTTGTGCGAGGGCGGGGAGTTGTCTTCCTTCAGGCGGGTGGGGATGCCACCATGCCACGAGCGGAAAGTCCCTGAACTCATGTCCTCTGGCCGCGCCCAGCTTTCTTTGATTCATCAGGCGCTCGCGGAACGGGCAGAAGCCCGGTTGAGCGATGCGGCGCTGCGCCTGCTCGTGGAGCAGGCGGGCGAGGCCGTGCTGCTGATGGATGCGACGGGCCGCGTGCTCGCCTTCAACTCCGAAGCCGGGTCGCGCTTTCGGATTCCCCCGCCCGAGAGAATCGAGCCTCACGGCAATCTTCCAGGCTGCGTCTGGGTTCGGCTGGACCAGGGCGGTGGGGTGCCCGCGGTGTCTCCGCTGTTCCGGGCGCTCGCGGGCGAGGGGGTGCGCGACGAGCGCTGGGGCCTGCGCCGTCCGGACGGCACGCGGGTGGTGCTCGAGGGGAGCGTGTTCCCGGTGGGGCAGGAGCCCGGCGCGAAGCCGGCCGGCGTGCTGCTGCGCGCGCGGGAGGTGATGGAGGAGCCGCGGCTGGACGCGATGCGCGCGGCGCGGCTGCTCGCGGAGGCGGGCGCGCTCCTGGCCGCGGAGCTGGAGAACGAGGAGCGGGTGGAGCCGCTCTTGCGGCTGCTCGTGCCCACGTTGGCGGACGCGGGGGTGTTCTTCCTGGGGGCCGGCGGCGAGGCGGTGCGCGCGGCGGCGGCGGTGCACGCGGAGCCGGAGCGCCACGTCCTGCTGGTGGACATGCTGCGGCGCTACCCGCCGGACCCGCTGGACCCGCGCGGGCTGCCGGCCCTGTTCCTCACCGGGCGCACCGAGCGGGTGGCCGAGCTGTCGGACGCGCACGTGGAGGCCCTCACCCGGGACTCCGAGCACGCGCGGCTGTTCGCGCTCCTCGGCGTGACGCGCTACCTGGGAGTGCCGTTGGTGGCGCGCGGGCGCGTCATCGGCGCCCTGGCGCTGTTCCGCTCGGAGGGGGCGCCCGCCTTCGGTGACGAGGAGGAGCGGGTGGCGGAGGAGCTGGCGCGGCGGGCGGCGCTGTCCCTGGACAACGCGCGGCTGTTGCGCGAGGCGCGCGAGGCGGTGCGGCTGCGCGACGAGTTCCTGGGCATCGCCAGCCACGAGCTGAAGACGCCGCTGACGCCGCTGCACCTCAAGGTGCAGCTGCTCCAGAAGCAGGTGGACGTGCTGGCCGCCCACGGCAAGCCCGTGTCCGCCGAGCGCGTCTCCGAGACGCTGGACGTGGTGCAGCGCCAGGTGCGCAAGCTGACCAGCCTGGTCGACAACTTGCTGGACGTGTCGCGCATCACCGCCGGCCGGCTGAAGCTGGAGCTGGAGGAGATGGACCTGGCGAGCGTGGCGGCGGAAATCCTCTACCGCTTCGCGCCGTCCGCGGCCCAGCTCCACTGCTCGCTGGAGATGCACGCGCCGGTGCCGGTGCTGGGGCGGTGGGACCGGCTGCGGCTGGAGCAGGTGGTCACCAACCTGCTGTCCAACGCGCTGAAGTACGGCGCGGGCCAGCCCGTGCGCCTCACGGTGGAGGCCGACGGGCGCACCGCGCGCCTCACCGTGGAGGATGGCGGCATCGGCATCTCCGCGCAGGACCTGCCGCGCATCTTCGAGCGCTTCGAGCGCGCGGTGAGTGACCGGCACTACGGCGGCCTGGGGCTGGGGCTCTACATCACCCGGCAGATTGTCGAGGCGTTCGGCGGCACGGTGAGGGCCACGAGCACGCTGGGGCAGGGCTCCACCTTCGTGCTGGAGCTGCCCCGGGGCGACATCCCGGACGAGTGGCTGTCCGTGCCGGGCGCGCCCGAGCCTGGGCCCTGAGTCACGCGGCCGCGTCGGACACGGCGGGCGGCGCGACGGTGCGCGGCAGCCGGACGTGGAACGCGCTGCCCTGCTGCGGCCCCGGGCTCTCCGCCCAGATGGTGCCGCCGTGGCGCTCCACGATTTCGCGGCAGATGAACAGGCCCAGGCCCAGGCCGCCGTAGTGGCGCGCGGTGGCGTTGGACGCGCGCGCGAAGGGACGGAACAGCCCCGCCAGGCTCTCCGGGGGGATGCCGATGCCCTCGTCCTTCACGTGCACGTGGATGCTGTCCGGCGCCTCCTCCAGCGTCACCCGCACCAGGCCCCCCTGGGGCGAGTAGCGCACGGCGTTGCTCACCAGGTTGGTGAGCACCTGGTCCAGCCGGGGCGCGTCCCAGTCGCCCTCCACGGGATGCTCGGGCACGTGCAGCTGGAAGGTGACGCCGCCCTCGCCGCGCAGCTCGAAGCGCTCCATCACCTCGCGCAGCACGGGCAGCAGGTCCACGCGTTGGCGCTCCAGCTCGAAGCGGCCGCCCTGGATGCGCGCGGTGTCGAGCAGGTCATCCACCAGCCGGGCCAGCCGCGCCGTCTGCCGCGCCATGGAGCGCAGCGCCTTGAGCAGCCGCTCGCGCTCCGGGAAGTCGCCGCTCTTCTCCAGCCGCTGGAGCGTCAGGGCCGCGAAGCCCTTGAGCGGCGTGAGGGGCGTGCGCAGCTCGTGGCTCGCCACACTGAGGAACTCCTCGCGCGCGCGCACTGCCTCCTTCAGCTCCGCCTGCGTGGCGCCGGTGCGGTCCGCCATCTCGTTGAAGCCGCGCGCCAGCTCTCCCAGCTCGTCGTCCTCCTCCACCTCCACGCGGCGGGTGAGGTCGCCCGCGGCCAGGGCGGCGGTGGCCTCGCGCAGCGTGCCCAGCCGGCGGATGACGTCGCGCGCGACGAGCTGGGAGAGCGCCAGGGCCAGCAACACGCCCATCAGCACCAGTCCCACCACGGCCGCGCTCATGCGCGTAATCGCCGCGTACGCCACGCCCAGCTCCTGCGTCACCACAACGCTCCAGGGCGAGCCCTCCACGGGCGCCTCGGCCGCGAGCACGCGCCGGTCCGCCGCGTCGAACGCCTCCAGCACGCCGCCACCGGGCCGCGCCAGCTCCTCCTGCAGCGCCTCCGGCAGGTGCGCGGAGCCCAGGAGCTGGGCGCCCGGCGCGGTGTCCCGGAGGATCTTCTGCCCGCGCCGGTCCAGCACCTGCACGCGGAAGCGGCGCGACGCGGGCGTGGCGGCCTCGCTCAGCCGCTCGAGCGAGAGCAGCCCCACGAGCAGGCCCCGGCGCGCGCCGTGGAGGTCGAGCTGGAAGGGCAGGGCCACGGCCACGAGCGGCTTGTCGGGCGGCCGGGTGAAGGGCAGCGACAGCGGCAGCTCTCCGGGCGCGGGCGCCTCGGGGAACAGCTCCCGCATCTGGAAGCCCCAGCCCTCCAGGCCCTCGGAGGTGGCCAGCACCGTCGCGCGCTCGTCCAGCACCAGCGCGGCGTGGAAGGTGCGCTCGCGCGCGGCGAGGTTGGAGAGGTACGGCCGCAGGGACTCGCGCTCCCCGCTCATGAGCGCGGCGCGGAAACCCGGTGACTCCAGCAACAGGTACAGCGATTCGCGCGAGTCATCCAGGTAGCGCCGGGTGAAGTCCGCCTCGCCCGCCGCCGCGTAGCGCGTGTCGTCGCGCACCTGCTTCTCGATGGCCTTCTGCGCCAGGTACGCGGCCAGGCCCCCCAGCGCGAGCAGCGGCACCAGGCCCGCGAAGGCCAGCCCGCGCAACAGCTTCCAGCCCACCGTGCGCGGCGCGCGCGGCCGCCAGCTCACCGCCTGCGCGACACACGCGAGCGCCAGCACGGTGTAGACGCTGGCGCCCAGCCACGACGCGCCCCGCGCCAGCGCGTACGCCAGCAGCGAGAAGGGCACCGCGAGCACGCCCATCAGCAGCGCGGGCACGCGCGGGTGCAGCCAGCGCGCGGGCAGGAGCAGCCCCACGCCGCCCGCCGCGAAGAGCAGGCCCACCAGCGGGCGCAGCGGGGCCAGGTGCGCGTAGACGGACAGCGGGAAGCGCTCCGGCACGGACAGCAGCGCCACGCCGAACGCGGTGCCGGTGAGGGCGGCGAGCCCCCGCAGCATGGCGCGCTGGCGCAGGGCGGGAATCCCCTCCAGGAGCAGCCCGACGAACAGCAGCGGGTACAGCACGATGCCCGTGAGGCTGCCGGGCAGCACGTTGAGCACCCACCAGTACAGCGCGATGGCCACGCCCAGCAGCAGGCGCCCGCCCACGTCCAGCCAGCGCGGCGCGCGCGGATAGAGCAGGGCGCCCATCAGGGCGATGCTGCCGGTGAGGTACACGACGCCCAGCAGCCGCACGTACGGGTACAGGGGCCGGAACGCGGCCACCCGGAACTCGTAGGGCACGTACGTCATCAGCACGCCGAACAGCAGGCCGATGAGCGCCGCGGGCCAGGTCAGCGGCAGCAGGGTGGCGGAGGCGGGCGCCTGGGGCGTGCGCGCTGTGGGGAGTGGGGACATCTTCCCGGATTCAGGCGTGGCCGGGCCCATGGTTCTAGTGCTCCCTCGCCGAGCGTCGGGGGCCTGACACCCCGGACGACCAGGGCGGGACACCCGGCGTCAGGCGACCTCGAGCACCGTCCACTCGCGCACCTCGCCCGCCAGCGTCACTTCGATGGTGTCTCCCGCCTTGCGGCCCATGAGCGCGCGGCCCACGGGGGAGGCGGGGGTGATGACGGACAGGAAGCCGTCGCCGCCGGGGCCCGTCAGCTCCGTGCCCGCGCCCACCGGCAGCACGAAGAAGGTCCGCTCCGCGAAGCCCTCCTCGTCCTCGGTGCTGACGTCCACCAGCGCGCCCAGTCCCACCGGGCCCTGGCGCGAGAAGCGCGGCATGGGGGCCTGGCCGAAGTGCGTCAGCGCCTGGAGCTCCTCCTGCACCCGGCGGGCGCGGTTGGCCTGCCCCGTGGCCAGGCTGCCGAACTCCAACGCCGCGCGGCCGTCCTCCTTCTTCTCCGACTCGGTGGCCAGGCTGCGGGCCGCCTCGCGAGCCTCGGCCTCGGCCCTGTGGGCCAGCCGGTCGCTCTGCTGGAGGCGCTCGGCGAGCTGGAGGAGCAGTGCCTGCTTGTCGAGTGACATGATGGCACAGAACTGTAGCGCGCCTGGGCGCCGGCTCCAGTTTTCCGTCGCCACCGGGCACCTGCTCGCGACCTCGCGCCGTGTGGGCCGATGCGACATCCCGTGCACCTGGGCGTTCTTCCTCGTGGCAAGCCCGTACACGACCCGTGCCCACACCCACCGGGAAGGACGCGACAGATGGAGAACGAGGAGCTGCGGGGCCACATCCGCGAGGTCGCCCGGGAGGTGCTGGGCGAGGCGCTCTCGCTGGGCGTCACCACCTGGCACGCGCCGCCGCGGGGCTACGTCAACGTCGACGAAATCGACCCGGACACGGGACAGGTCGCCTTCCGCACCCTGATGTCGACGCTGGGCGAGGTGCGCCTG
This sequence comes from Myxococcus sp. AB025B, assembly GCF_006518215.1. Lineage (NCBI taxonomy): Bacteria > Pseudomonadati > Myxococcota > Myxococcia > Myxococcales > Myxococcaceae > Myxococcus > Myxococcus sp. AB025B. The sequence continues at coordinate 4,377 of NZ_SRLW01000207.1, read as the reverse complement.
CGGCTGTGGGCGAAGAAGCAAGGCCTGCTCGAGGAGGTCGAGACGCTGGCGAAGCGGCTCAGGGCGCTCGCCCCGCGTCCTCCGTCGGAGCAGGAGCAGTGGGAACTGAGGGTGCTCGCGCTGGCGCAGCAGGTCCTGGAGCCCGCGGGGCACGACGCCGTGGTCGAGTGGCGGGGCGACGGCCATCTCGAGGTGGGCGTGCACACCTTCGACAGGCGCGAGTGGCGCTTCGAGCTCGAGACGCTGGCGACCACGCGCGGGGAGGTCCCGGAGCCGGGATGCGCGCGGCGATTGGGGCTGGAGGCCCAGGCCCTGGCGCTGGCGGCGAAGCTGGGGGCGCTGGGATTCCAGGCGATGAGGGACCCGGAGCCCGAGGACGAGGCGGCGCGGGTGCCGGGCGTGGTGGAGGCGGTGCTCGAGCAGTTCGAGTACGCCCACCACCCGCTGAACCGCCTCTTCGACTCCCTGGGCATGCCGGACTGGGATGACATTGACGACGACCGGCTGCGGCGTCGGGTGCTGGAGCAGGTCTGCGCGCACGTGCGAGCGCGCGCCGAGGAGGAGAAGACCTGGCCGGACGTCATCCCCGCGGACCGGCTGGAGGCGGCGTTTGACGTGCTGCGCGCGCGGGGCTTCGTGGCGGAGATGTCCGCGTCCACCACGATGAGCGGCGGGTGGGAGGTGTCACGCGAGCTGGCGGACCTGCGCCGGGAGCAGGGCGAGACGATTGTCGGCACGGTGTTCTTCGACCAGCAGGACGCGGCCTCCGCGATGGAGGGCCACCCGCTGCACCTGGCCTATGGGCTCGTCAACGACGCGGAGGACGACGCGCGCGAGGACGAGCGCACCGAGGAGGAGGACGCGAAGGTGAGCGAGGACGCGGCGGCGGTGGGGCGCACCATCGTCGAGGTGCTGCGCGAGCACGGCTTCACGCCGGAGTGGAGCGGCGACTCCCACAGTCGAATCATCCTGAAGCCGGCCTTCGTCTGGCGGCGTCGGCGCGCGCGGGTGGACACCACCGAGACGTGGTCCTTGGGTGAAGGCAACCGAATCCTGGCGCTGCTGGTGGAGTTCCTGCCCAGGCTGCGCACGTTCGAGTTCTTCCCCGGGGACGACGTGGGGGTGCATGAGCTGCGCTCGGACAGCCTGCGCGAGCTCACCCTGTGCTACGACCGGGAGGAGGCCGCGAAGGACGCGCTCGCCACGGTGGTGGCCCCGGCGCGCGAGCGCTTCCCCGCGCTCCAGTCGCTCACGGTGAGGGCGGGCGGCTTCGAGCAGACGGTGGAGCTCTGAACGCGGGGGATGTGCCCTGAAGGGAACAGGCCCCGTGCGACGAGCGAGCCCTGCCCCGGGCAAGTAGGGCATGCTGTCGCCCATGACGCCCCAGGAACTGTCACAGAAGGCCCGGCAGCTCGTCGCCGATGGCGCGGTGCTGCTGGACGTGCGCACCCCTCAGGAGTTCCAGCAGGGACACCCCGAGGCCGCTCGCAACATCCCCGTGCAGGAGCTGCCCCAGCGCGTCAAGGAGGTCGGCCCGCCCGGCACCCCCGTGGTGGTGTACTGCGCCGCCGGAGGCCGCAGCGCGGTGGCCACACAAATTTTGCGCGCCAATGGTTTTCCGGACGTCTTCGACCTGCGCTCGGTGAACAACTGGTGACCGCGGGGCCGTGCGAGGCCCGGGCCCCGCGCGACGCGTGACAAGGCGGGCGGCATGGAGCAGCGTGCCGTCGCTCCCGTCATGAACCGCACCGCTGGTTTCCTCATCGTGGCCCTGTCTGGAGCGTGCTTCGGCGCGCTCGGGCTCTTCGGGCGCCTGGCCTATGCGGCGGGCGCGGACGTCTCCACGCTGCTGTTCCTGCGCTTCACGCTGGCCGGCTCGGTGCTCGGCGCGGCGATGGTGGCGCTGCGCCAGCCGCTGCCCAGGGGGCGCCTGCTGGTGTCGCTCATCCTGCTGGGCGCGGTGGGCTACGTGAGCGAGGCGGGCGTGTACTTCGCCGCGCTCCAGCACGCGCCCGCGGGGCTGGTGGCGCTGCTCTTGTACTCGTTCCCGGCGCTGGTGGCGCTGCTCCAGGTGTTCGTCTTCCGCGAGAAGCTGGGGCGCATCAAGTGGGTGGCGGTGGTGCTGGCCCTGGGTGGCACGGGGCTCACGGCGGACCTGAGCCAGGGTGGCGTGACGCCGCTGGGGGTGACGCTGGGGCTGTTGTCCGCGCTGCTGTACGCCGTGTACGTCGTCACCAGCGCGCGCGTGGCGGGCCGCGCGGGGCCGCTGGTCTCCAGCACCGTCATCCTGATGTCCGCGGGGCTCACCTTCGGCCTGGCGACGCTGGTGAAGGGGCCGTCCTTCCCCACGACGACGCTGGGCTGGGCCGCGGTGGTGGGCCTGTCGCTCATCTCCACCGTGGCCGCCGTGTTCCTCTTCTTCCTGGGCATGGCGCGCATCGGCCCGGTGAACACGTCGCTGGTGTCCAACATGGAGCCGCTGACGGCGGTGGTGCTGAGCGCGCTCTTCCTGGGCGAGCGGCTCAGCCTGCGCCAGGGCCTGGGCGGGGTGCTCATCCTCACGGCCGCCGTGCTGCTCGCGCGCTCGGATGTCCCGGGACAGAGCCTGAGGCCCGAGGGCGCGGATACCATCGCGTGAGGCACACCCGCCCGGGAGTGCCTCACGTGGGCCGTCGAGGGACTACCGCGTCACGCGCTGGATGAACCGGCTCACGTCGCGCACGAAGGTCTGGGGCAGCTCCGCGTGGGGCGCGTGGCCGGTGTCGGGGTAGAGGATGAAGCGCGCGTCGGGCAGCGCATTGACGAGGGCCTGCTGCTGCGCGACGGGGAAGAAGCCGTCCTGGTCTCCGCCCACCACGAGCACGGGCACGCGGATGGAGCCAAGGCGCTGGGAGTGGTCCTCCGCGATGAGCCCGTCGAGCGAGTCCTGCCACACGCGCGCGGGGACCTTGAGGCTCTCCGACACGAGCGTGTCCAGGTAGGACGCGGGCACGGGGCGCACGAAGGTGCTCGACTGGAACTCGCGCACGAAGTCGGGGTCGACGGTGCCCACCTGCTCGTCGACGACGGACTTCAGGCCCAGGGCCACCTCGTTGCCCGCGACGGTGGGGGCCGAGCCCACCAGCACCAGCGCCTCCACGCGGCGCGGGTGGTCCAGCGCCACCTGCTGCGCGATGAAGCTGCCCATCGAGTGGCCGACGAGGATGGCGCGAGGCTCACCCACGGCGTCGAGGAAGGCCGCCACATCCGCCGCGAAGTGCTGCTGCGTGTAGCAGCACGCGGGGCGGGACGAGTCGCCGTGGCCGCGCTGGTCCAGCGCGTAGATGTGCAGGTCGCGTGAGAAGCGCGACAGGTTCAGGTCCCAGGTGTGGTGCGAGTCCGTGTAGCCGTGCAGGAAGACGACGGCGGGGCCACGCCGCGAGCCCTGCTCCACATAGCGGAGCGTCACGCCGGTGCGCAGGCGGATGGAGCGCTCGCGGGGCGCGGAGGACAGCTCGCTCGACTGCGTCAGGCTCTCGGTGTCCGCGGGAGCCGCGGTGGGCTCCGCCTCGGACGCGGGGCCACAGGCGAGCAGGGGAAGCGTGAGCAGGGCGGCGAGGAGCGTCTTCATGGATGCGTGCCTTGTCCAGTCCCGGCGGGGAATCCGCCGTGCACGCATCATCCTACGACTACCTCTGACATTGCCTCGGTTGTCGCGACGTGTGGGGTCGTCTTCGCTCCAGGTCCGAGGTGAAACAGACCCGGTTGAGATGTCTCACGCCGCTCGGAGCGGAAGGTTCTCGCCAGGATGTTTCAGGGTGTGTCGTTGGCGGCCTTGGCCTTGTCTTGTTGCTTCGCGTCCGGGGCATCCGAGGAGGGGGCGGGGCCGTACACGGGCTCGCTGGAGGGCGGCGGCGGACGCTCCCGGAAGGTCCGGTCGATGCTGGACGGGTCGTTCGGATGGTTGACCTCGCTGATGGGCAGGGAGCGGGCCAGCCACCAGTAGCTGCTGCAGCCCGTGAAGAAGAGACTGGCGATGACGGCGATGGCGGCGTGACGCATTCGTTTCTCCAACGGCCCCAGGGAGCCTGCATCCTAACCGCTCCCTCCACGCGGGTGACCTGAGAGAGAGCTCGCGAGGCCATGACACCCGAGCGGTGGGAACTGCGCACCCGGACCGCCCGCACGGGTGTGACGCCCCTCACAACGCGCCGCATCGTCGCCTCTAGGAGGGCTGTCGTCCGGGCCGCTTCGGAGGGGCGGCGATGCCCGCTGTAACCTTTCGCCGCCCATTTTCGTGGAGTCGTCGAACGCCGGGACTTCCCCCGGCGGTGCGACGGAGGACGGACATGGAGGCGAAGAAGGTGGCGGTGGTGGGAGGCGGCTTGCTGTCTCTTA
>NZ_SRLW01000206.1:0-18037 GCF_006518215.1 Myxococcus sp. AB025B | reverse complement strand
CTCCAGGTATCCACGGGCACGCCGCGAGGGAAGGGGTGTGCTCCCGCTTTCGAGGTGGGCAGAGGTGTTACCGCGAGGCCGCCTCCCAGGAGGTGGGGCTCGTCGAGGCAGGTGCGGAGCGCTCACGGGCGGTGCGGACGCTCGTCTCGCGGGCCGGGCCCGCGTTGTGCCCGCCTCCGTGGGGGCCCAGCTTCGACGAAGAGGGGCTGGGTTCGGGCAGGGGCGGGGCGCATGGCACGGAGGTGACGCACATGGCGGGCGCACAGGCGTTTGCGCGGGCGGAGGCACGGCCGGGGCGTGGGATGCGGGCCCGGCCGCGAGAGGCCTTGCCCCTGCGCGGACGGGTGCGTCACCAGTCCTGGATTCCGCCCGTCGTGGGAGCCGCTCTCGGCGCCTGTCTGGCCGTGCTCCTGGTGGAGCCCTCCCCGACCCTCCTGCCCCGCCTGCTGAGTGGCGCGGCCTGGCGGGCCACGGCCGCCGAGGCGCGCGGCATGCTCTCCGCGGTGCTGGGCATCGCGCTGACCTCGCTGAGCATCGTGCTGTCCCTGTCCATGCTCGTGGTGCAGAACGCCGCGGGGCAGTATTCGCCACGTCTATTGCGTCTGTATCTGCATGGCACTGGCATCCGCGTGGTCATCCCGGTGTTCGTGGCCACGAGCGTCTTCTGCCTCGTGGCGGCGCATGAGTTCGGGTTCGTCTCGGGGCTGGAGCGCATGCCGCGACCGGCGCTCGCCCTGGCCATGCTGCTGCTCATCGCCTGCGAGGGGGCGCTCGTCTTCCAGGTGCTCCAGACCTTCCAGCTCATGCGCGTGGAGAACCTGGTCCGGCGGGTGCGTCAGGAGACGCTGACGGTCGCGCGCGAGCTCGAGCGGTTCCGCGAGGGGGACCTGGAGGCGCCACCTCCCGCGCGTGTTCGCGCGGCGGTGGCGATGCCGCTGCGAAGCCCTGGTGACGGCTTCATCGCCGCCGTCGATGCGAAGGCCCTGCTGGAGGTGGCGACGACGAAGCGCTGGGTCATCCATCTGGAGCGCGCCATCGGCGAGCCGGTGATTCGGGGTGAGCAGGTCGGCCAGGTCGAGGTGGAGCCTGCCCGAGGGCCCCCCTCGCGGCGGGAGCTGGTGGAGGCGATGGGCCGCGCCATCCGCCTGGACCACTGGCGGGACGAGGACCGGGACATCGCCCTGGGCGTGCGGCAGCTGGTGGACGTGGCCCTCAAGGCCTTGTCCCCTGGCGTCAATGACCCGTACACCGCCGTCGAGGCGCTGGACCAGCTCACGTTCCTCCTGTGCGAGCTGAGCCCGATGCGCCTGGGGCCCCGGGTGCTGGCGGACGACGCCGGGACGCCGCGCGTGTTCCTGCACGGCCCCACGCTGCGGGACTACCTGGCGTCGGTCGCGGAGCCGCTCCTGCGCTATGGCGCCTCGGAGCCCACCGTGGCGCTGCGGCTCATGCGCCTGGCCGCGGCCGTGGGGCAGCGCGCGCGGGACGCGGAGGACCGGTCCGCGGCGCGCGAGCTGCTGCGCTCCATCCCGACCGTCGCCGAGCGGGCGGCGAGACAGGGCGTCGGGGTGGGCCCGCTGCTTCAGCGTCACGCCGAGGCGCTGGAGCGGGCGCTCGACGGAGGGCCCATGCCACCGCTTCCGGCCATCGGTTTCTGAGCGGACGCGCGAGGAGTCAGGGATGGCGGCCGAGTTCGGGAGTGGAGAGATGCTGGTCCGGCTGCTCGTGGCCGGGGGGGCCGGCATCGTCCTGGGGCTTCCGTACCGCAAGCGGCCGGGCGGGGTCCGGACGCACTACCTGGTGACGTTGGGCGCCGCCCTCTTCTGCACCTCCGGGGCGAACCTGATGGCGACCCCCGGGGAGGCGCTGCGCATCATCCAGGGCGTGGCCTCGGGCATCGGGTTCGTGGGCGCGGCGAGCGTGCTCAAGCGGGGGAGCGCCATCTTCGGCATCACGACGGCCGCCTCCATCTGGATTGCCGCGGCGGTGGGCTGTGAGGCCGCGCTGGGCAACCCGTTGCTCGCCGCTTGCGTGGCGCCCGCCATCTCCCTGACGAGCTGGTTGGTGGGGCTGCTGGAGATTCGCGTCTTCCACCGCCGCAGAATCATGCGCGAGCTGCGTGGGGAGCAGAAGCAGGACCCACCGCGCTGAGCCGCCGTCACTTCGGAGGGCCGTGGGACGTGTCGAGCCGCGCGAGGGTGCGACGCAGCTCCTCCAGCCGTCGGCGCTCCGCCTCATCCTCCGAGGCGTCGTGTGCCTCGTCGACGAGCTCGCCCAGGCGGTGGAGCCCATCCCGGATGAGGGCCCACTCCTCCTGCGAGTGGTGGGCCCTGCGGGTGAGGTACTCGATGACGCCGTTGAGCGTCTGCGGCTGGAGGTCCCCGTCGCCCAGGCGGTCCGTCACCCCGGTCCTGTCCAGCAGGGCCTGGGTGGGCGCGAGCACGCGGGACAACATCAGCGTGATGTCGCGCTGGTCGAGCGACTCCTTCAGCTCACCGAGCATGTCCGCGCCGGGCACGTCCAGGTCCGCCGTCACCTCCAGGTCCAGCAGCACCGTGTGCACGGGCGCGCTCGACTGGTCCACGTGCGCGATGACGGCGTCGCGCAGCGCGGTGGCGTTGGCGAAGAAGATGCCCTCGTTCGGCCGGAGTATCAGCAGGCCCGGGACGCGCAGGGGCGCCGGGCGGCGGTGGATGTCGGCGAAGTCCAGGGTGCCCGGGACGCGGCCCAGCTCGCTCAGCCGGGGCTGGCTCGCCCGCCACACGAGGAAGGCCACCGAGAGCCCCACCGACACCATCAGCCCGGGGAGCACTTCGAGCACGAGGACGCTCAGCAGCGCGCCCATGGCCAGCAGGAAGTCGGTGCGGCGCAGCGCGAAGAGGCGGCGCATCTGCTTCACGTCCATCATCCCCGCGGTGGCCAGGACCACGATGGCGGCCAGGGTGGCCTCCGGCAGCGTGCGGAACAGCGGCGTGAAGAAGAGCGCCACCAGCGCGAGCAGCGCCGCGGCGAGCAGGCTGGGCATCTGCGTGCGCGCGCCGGCCGCGTCGTTGGCCGCGGACTTCGAGAGGCTGCAGCCCACCGAGAGCCCGCGGAAGAGCCCGGCGCCCAGGTTGGCCGCGCCCAGGCCGATGAGCTCCTGGTTCGCGTCCACCTCGTAGCGGTGCTTCGATGCGAGCACACGCGCGGGGCCGATGGCCTCCGCGAAGGTGACCAGCGCGATGCCGCACGCCCCCGGCAGCAGGCCCAGCAGGTCCTTCAAGCCGACGTCGGGAAGCGCGGGACCGGAGAGGCCCGAGGGGATGTCGCCCACCACCTTCACGCCGTGGCCCTGGAGTCCCAGCAGGCCGATGCACGCGGTGCCCAGCACGAGCACCACGAGGGACGCGGGCAGCTTCGGCACCCAGCGGCCCAGCACGAGCAACAGCCCCAGGCTCACCGCGCCGACGACGAGCGTGAGCGGGTGTGTCCGCGGCAGGTGGGTGACGAGGTCCCAGAGCCGCTCGAAGAAGTTGCCGCTCCCGGCCTGGATGCCGAGCAGCTTGGGCACCTGCTTGATGGCGATGACGAGCGCGAGCCCGAAGACGAAGCCCGTGAGGAGTGAGTCGGAGAAGAACTGGGCGATGCGGCCCAGCTTGAGCACGCCGGCCAGGATGGAGATGACCCCGGCGAGCATCGCGAGCGCGGCCGTCAGCGCGATGAAGCGCGGGGTGCCGCTCTCGGCGAGGCTCGCCACCGTGGACGCGGAGAGCACGGCCACCGTGGCGGAGATGGCGACGACGAGCTGGCGCGACGTGCCCAGCAGGGCGTAGAGCACCAGCGCCACCGGGCCGGCGTAGAAGGCGGCTTGCGGCGGGACGCCCGCCAGCTCCGCGTAGGCCATGGCCTCCGGTATCTGCAGCGCGGTGATGGTGAGGGCCGCCACCAGGTCGCGCTTGAGCGAGCTGGGGCGCCACGCGGGGAGCCAGGCGAGGAAGGGCAGGTGGCGGGCGAGAGGGCGCGCGTGGGAGGTGTGTCGCTGCGGATGCGTGGACATGCGGCGGCCCTCCGGCCCATCGGGTCCCCGCACATTGGAGAGCGCACGGCTCGCGGGCATCGCCCGATGGGACGGGGCGGCCAGGGAGCCGGGTGGGCGCGAGCGCTCAGGTGGCGCGCGCGCCCGGGGATGCGCCGGGCTTGTGGAGCAGCGGGCGGACCGCCGAGAAGACCTGGTCCCGGACCCACCGGTGCGCGGCGTCGTGCTGGAAGCGCTCGTGCCACTGCATGGCGAAGCGGACGCGCGGCAGGGCGATGGGAGGTGGGCAGGTCTCCAGGTCCAGCGCGCGGATGGCGTCAGCGAAGAGCGGCATGGGGACGTTCATCAGCAGGTCCGAGTGGGCCAGCGCCTGGAGTCCGGAGAGGAACGACGGCGCCTCCAGGGCGACGTGCCGCCGCAGCCCCTGGCGCGCGAGCAGCTCCGCCAGGGGGTTGACCCGCTCGCCGCCGACATGGACGACGACGTGCCCGTGGGCCAGCCAGCGCGAGAGCGTCAGGCGCTGGCGCAGCGCCGGGTGGCCTCGGCGTCCGACGACGGCGAACCTCGGCTCGGCCAGCAGTCGCGCGTGGGTGGTGGCGTCCGCGAAGTGCGAGGGCGCGAGCGCGAGGCACAGCGGGCCCTCGGCGAGCAGTCGCGGCAGCTCCGGAGACAGGGGCCGCGCGCGCAGGCTCAGCGCTGGGGCCGTCCGCTGGAGGGCGGCGAGGAGATTCGAGAGCACGGGGACGAACAGGTCCGGCATCACCAGCGTCAGCGCCCCGCTGTACGTCGCCGGGTCGAACGCCGCCGGGAGGCTCACGGCGGCCTCGAGCGCCCGGAGGGCCTCGGTGAGCCGGGGGGCGATGGCCTCCGCGCGCGGCGTGGGCACGAGCCCCGGGCCCGAGCGCACCAGCAAGGGGTCACCCAGCGACTCACGCAGGCGCCGCAGCCGATGGCTCAGGGAGGACTGGCTGATGCCGAGGCGTCGGGCGGCGCGCGTGACGTGCCGCTCCTCCAGCAGGACCTGCAGCGCGTGGAGGTGCGAGGGGTCGAGGCGGTCGAAGCGCATCATCGAATCATGCCATGATGCCCATGTCGGAGATGAAGCGGCGCGATGGCGCCCCGCGCCGCTAGGTTGCGCGAATGGACTCCAACAAGCGCTCCCGTCTCCAGGTCGGCGAGGTCATCGCCCCCTTCCTCGTCACCACGCTCACCCAGGGCTCGCTGGAGCTCCCGCTGCGGAGCGCCGGCGCGCTCACGCACCTGCAGTTCCGGCGGTTCGCGGGCTGCCCCATCTGCAACCTGCACGTGCGCAGGTTCGCCGCCGCCCGGGAGCAGCTGGAGGCGGAGGGGGTCCACCCGGTGGCGTTCTTCCACTCCACCGAGGCGTCCATGCGGCCCTATCAGGGGGACCTGCCCTTCCCCGTGGTGCCGGACCCGGAGCGTCGTTGGTACCGACACTTCGGGGTGGAGCAGTCCCGGGTCTCGGCGCTCCATCCGCGGGCCATGCTGGCGGCCGTGAAGGGGCTGGCCTCCGTCCCCTCGAATCCCTTCGCGGGGGAAGGCGGGGCCCAGGGGCTGCCCGCGGACTTCCTCCTGGATGCCACGGGGCGGGTGCTCGCGCTCCATCGGGGACGCCACGCGGATGACCACTGGGAGGTGGAGGACGTGCTCGCGCTCGCGCGGACCTCGAGGGGCCAGGAGGCTCGCGCCTCGTGAGGGGCTCGCTTCGTCGTCACGACGAGAACGCAGCCAGGCACGCGAGCGTCCTCCGCACGACGGACCCACGGGCGTGGACACGCAAGGGTGCTTCACCACACGGTCAACCGTGACCTCGGGGGCGACGTGGCGGGTTGAGCGCAGGACGGCCTCCGACGTCTGCCCTTGTTTCCGCCTACCCCTTCCGGCGCACAGTGCGGACACTGGGGCCCGTCAATCTCGATGAGAGCCCTCATGCGTATCCGTGTCGCCGTCGTCCTGCTGGCCAGTGTCTGCGCGTGTGCCTCGCGCCCGAAGGAAGGAAGGGATGCGTCCTCCCTCCCCACGCCCTCGCACGCGGCCACCACCGCCTACTCCCACTTCATCCGCGAGTACCTCGACTGGTTCTCCGCCGCCAACCCCGTGCGCGCCACGCGCCTGGGCTTCCACAAGCACGACGCCCACCTGCAGGACGTCTCGCAGGTCGCGCTCGCCCGGAAGGCGGAGGCGCTGCGCGGCTGGCTCACCCGGCTGGAGCAGGTGAACTGCTCGGCCCTCACCGGTGACGACGCCGTCGACGGCGTGGTGCTGGAGAACGCCATCCGCGCGGAGCTGCTGGAGCTGGAAGAGGAGCGCGTCTGGCGCCGCAACCCGGGCGCCTACGTGGGGCTCGTCTCCGGTGGACTGTCCAGCCTGTCCTCGCGCGACTTCGCGCCCCTGTCCGAGCGGATGATGGACATGCGCTCGCGCATGAACGACATCCCGCGCGTGCTCGAGGCCGCCAAGGCGAACCTCCAGGACGTGCCCCGCCTGTGGGCCGAGCAGGCCATCCGCGACGCGCGCGGCACCCAGGTGTACCTGCGCGTGGACCTGCCTCGCGCGCTCGAGGCCCAGGGCGCCGACAAGCTGCCCCCCGCCGAGCGCCAGGAGTTCGACGCCGCGCGCGCCAAGGCGCTCGAGCAGATGGAGGCCTTCACCGCGTGGCTGGAGCAGGATTTGCTCCCCCGCGCCACCGGTGACTTCCGCCTGGGCCGCGAGCGGTTCGAGAAGAAGCTGGCCCTGGAGGAGCACATCACGCTGAACGCGGACCAGCTGCGCGACATCAACGAGCGGGCCATCCGCGAGTACCAGGCCTGGGTGGCGCGCGAGACGGCCAAGGTGGACCCGACGAAGTCCCCCGCGGAGGTGATGGCCGCCCTGGTGAAGGACCACCCGCAGGCCGAGGAGCTCATCCCCCTGGCGCGCCAGCAGCTGGTGGAGCTGCAGCGCTTCGTGCGGGAGAAGGACATCCTCACGCTGCCCTCGGACTCGCTGCCGTCCGTGCGCGAGACGCCCCCGTACGAGCGGCTGGGCTTCGCGTCCATGGACACGCCGGGCCCCTTCGAGAGCAAGGCCCAGGAGGCCTACTACAACATCACCAACGTGGAGGCGGAGTGGTCCACCGAGGAGAAGGCGCAGCACCTGACGTACTTCAACCGCGCGGGCCTGCTGGGCATCACCGTGCACGAGGCCATGCCCGGCCACTTCGTGCAGCTGCTCTACGGGGCGAAGATTCCCACCGACGTGCGCAAGGTCTTCACCCCCGCCTCCGTGGTGGAGGGCTGGGCCCACTACGCCGAACAGATGATGGTGGACGAGGGCCTGGGGCAGGGTGACCCGGCGGTGCGCCTGGGCCAGCTGCGCCGCGCGCTCCAGCGTCACGCGCGCTGGTACGCGGCGCTCGCGCTGCACGTGTACAACGAGCCGGTGGAGGCCGTGGCGAAGCGCTACGCGGAGATTGCCTACTTCGAGCCCTTCCCCGCGCTGCGCGAGGTGGAGCGCGGCACCTCCAACCCCACGTACCTGTACTACGCGCTGGGCCGCATGCAGATTCTGAAGCTGCGCGAGGACTACAAGAAGCACCTGGAGGCGAGCGGCAAGAAGTTCGTGCTGAAGGACTTCCACGACCGCTTCCTGCAGCTGGGCCTGCCCGTATCGCTCGCGCGCAAGGTGCTCATCCCCGGCGACGAGGCGCCGTCGCTGGAGTAGCCGAGCACCCGCGCTCGACGCCTCGCGCGACTACAGCTCGATGACGTCCTCGGGCGTCTGGGGCGTGTCGCGCGAGGACAGGCCCTCGATGGTGAATCCCCGGGGCGCGCGGATGGACGCCCCGTGGTTGGGGTCCAGGTACATGCGCACCGGGAGCCCCAGCCCGTCGTAGCTCACCTCGAACATCACCAGGTCCGCGTACTCCCGCGAGGGGCCCTCATCACACGGCCCCAGCCGCTTCCAAGCCACGCGCTGTCCCTGGGGGCCGCGCAGCAGCTCGAAGAAGGCCAGGATGCCCGGGTTGCCCCAGCCCACCCGCACCGGGTCCTCCGCGCGGTAGCCGTAGGTGCCTCCCTCGTCCGGGAAGGTCGCGACGGGCGCGGCCTCCTGCCGGGGGGCCCTCACCACCGAGGGCCTCGACGAGGAACACGCCGAAAGCGCCAGCAACCCGACACACGCGATTCGCAGTGACACCATTGCACCCACCTCCTCCACGCCACCCGCGGCGAAGGTGTGGCCGGTGTCCGGCGCGTGCACGGCCTTCCCCCCGCGTTCCGTCGTCCAGTCGACGCTCCCACGCCCTGGCGGCGGGCCCCCGCCCGCCCGAGCGCCCCGGCCCCGGCGCCCCCTGGTCCTTCCAGAACCGGGCGCCGTCTACTTCCCGCCCTTGGGCTTGTCGCCCTGGGACATGGCGCGCATGAACGTCTCGTCGATGCCGTGGATGCGCAGGCGCACCAGCTCCTCCGGCGTGATGTTCGTGTAGCCCGCGTCGCGCAGCTTCTTCACGAAGTCCGCCGTGACGCCGTGGATGCGGAAGTTGACCAGCTCGTCCGACGTGAGCTTCGCGAAGCCCAGCTCGCGCATCTCCTTCACGAAGGCGGGCCTCACGCCGTGGATGCGGAAGTTGACCAGCTCGTCCGGGCCCAGGTCCTGGAAGCCCAGCTGGCGCATCTCCTTCACGAAGTCCGGCGTGACGCCGTGGATGCGGAAGTTGACCAGCGTGTCGGCCGCGAGGTCCTGGAAGCCCAGCTCGCGCATCTGCCGGGCGAAGTCCGCGCTGACGCCGTGGATGCGCAGCGAGACGATGTTCTCGGGCCCCACGTCCTTGAAGCCCAGCTCCTTCATCTCCTTCACGAAGGCGGGCGTGACGCCGTGGATGTTCATGGCGATGAGGTCGTCCCACGCGAGCTTCGCGTAGCCCGCGTCCGCCAGCTCCTTCACCCGCTGCGGCGTGACGCCGTGGATGCGGCCCTGCACCAGCTCATCCAGGTCCAGCTTGTCGTAGCCCAGCCTCGACAGCTCCTTCACGTACTCGGGCGTGATGTCGAAGATGCCCACCATCAGCAGCTTCTCGACGGGGATGTCCTTGTAGCCCGCGGCCCCCAGGTCCTTGATGCGCTGGGTGGTGACGCCCGTGGCGGCGAGCTGGAACTGCTGGTTCGGCGTCAGCGAGGCGTAACCGAGCGAGGCCATGGCCTTGAGATAGGCGTCGCTGGGGGTGAAGCGGTAGTGGCCCGCGCCCTCGCCGTCCTGGAAGCTGCCGGTGAAGGCGAACGTGCCCGCCTCGCGCGGCAGGGTGAAGGTGGCCGGCCCGTCCCCGGTGGACAGGCCCTGGAAGGAGGCGCGGGGCTCGGTGAAGCCCAGCCGCCCCCGTCCCTTCCGCTCGTCCTCGGGGTGGCTCAGGTTGAGGTGGAGCTTGTCGGGGGACTTCTCGTGCGTGGACGCGCTCCACGTCCCGCGCAGCTCGCTCGCGGCGGACGCGGCGCTGGCCACCAGCATGAGGACACACAACAACCACGAGGACGACGCTCGGCGCATGGTGAGGCTCCTTCGATTCGAGGATGGAGCCCTCCCGTCCGGCGCGCGCCCCTCGGGTGGGGCACGCCGCCGTGGGAAGGCGGTGATGAGCGGTGGGGTGTCCGGAGGCCGGAGGGAGAAAGCCCTCCGACCTCGGCGTGACGGTGTAACAGGTGTTACTTCGTGTCGCGCATGCGCCGGATGAACTCGGCGTCCACGCCGCCGGTGCGCAGGCGCACCAGCTCCTCGGGCGTGAGGTTCTTCAGTCCCGCGGCGTTCAGCTCGCGCAGGAAGTCCGGGTTGACGCCCACCGCGCGCAGCTCGGTGAGGACCCGCGGGTCCTTCGTGTCCACGCCCGCCGAGCGCATCTGCTCCAGCCACGCCGGGTTGACGCCCACCGCGCGCAGCTCCTGGAGCTGGTCCGCCGTCAGCTTCGTCAGCCCCGACTTGCCCAGCGCGCTGATGAAGCCCGGGTCCACGCCCACCGCGCGCAGCTCGATGACCTGCTGGAGCGGCAGGCCCGAGTAGCCCGCCTCCTTCAAGCCCTGGACGTACTGCTCGCTCACGCCCACGGCGCGCGCGTCCATCACGTCGCGCGGGTTCTTCGTCTCGAAGCCCGCGCCCGAGAGCGCCGCGACGTACTCCGGCGTGACGCCCAGGTGGCGCAGCTCCACCAACATGCCCGCCTCCAGCTTGCGGCCGAAGACCTCGTTCATCCGCTTCACGAACTCGGGGGTGACGCCCGCGTGGCCCATGCCCACCAGGTTGGACACGGTGGGCTCGAGGCCCATCCCGCGCAGCTCCTTCACCCGCTCCGGCGTGACGCCGGCGACCTTCAGCGCCACCAGCTGGTCCACGGAGAGCGGCTGCCCCGCGCCCACCCGGGTGCTCCCGTCGACGTCGTCCTCGCGCTCGAAGTCCACCTTCACCTTCGGCGCGGCCGCGAGCTTCACCTTCGGCGCGAAGTCCACCTTCACGTCCATCGCGGGGAAGGGGGGCGCGGGAGGCGCGGCGGGAGCGGGAGGCGCGGGAGGCGCGGGGAGCACGGCGAGGGTGCGCGGAGGCGTCTGGGCCATCACCAGCGACGCCAGGGGCGCGGCGACGGCGAGGCCGCTGATGAGCGTGAGCACGGAGGCCCCCGCCACCCAGCGAGAGGAGCAGCGCGACGTGGGCGGGGACACGAGGCGGCGAACGCGCTCGGGCAGCGAGCCGCCCAGGGCGGACATGGCGTGGCTTTCGACGGCGGGCATCACGCGCAGCGTCTCCAGCGCGGTGAGGGCGCGGGCGTAGGAGACCGGGTTGGGGCTCGCGCCCACGGCCACGTCGTCGCAGCAGTGCTCGCGCTCCACGCGGATGACGTTGGACATCCACCGCACGGCCGGGTGGTAGAAGAAGAGCGTCTCCACCACCACCTGCGCCAGGTTCACCGCGAAGTCATGCCGGCGGATGTGGGCCAGCTCATGCGCCAGCACCATCTCCAGCTGCCGCGCGGGCAGTCCGGACAGCGTGGATACGGGCAGCAGCACCACCGGCGACAGCCAGCCCACCGTGGAGGGCACGTCCACCTCCACCGACTGGAGCAGCCGCACCGCGCGCTTCAGGCCCAGGCGGCCCGACAGCGCGTCCAGCCGCTCCTGCCACTCCTGGGGCGCGGGCAGCGCGCGGCGCGCCAGCTGGTGCAGCCGCACCCACTCCGCCGTCAGCCGTCCGGAGCTGAGCCCCACGCCCGCCACCCACGCGAACACCAGCCAGCGCAAGAGCGCGGGGGCGGCCTTGCTCGCGCGCTCCCAGAGCCACGCCAGCGTCGTGGCCGGCGTCGCATGGCGCCAGTCGAAGCCCGGGTCGCGCGCGGCCTCGAGCGCGGGCCGGCTGTCGACCCGGAGCGCCCGCGACACGCGCTCCATCACCTGCGCCCGCGCCGCCTGGAACGCCGGGGTCGCCTCGCCTCGCCAGGACGCGGACTGCTCGGCCCGGGCCCGCATGGCGTGGCGCACGCCCGTGGCCACCGGCAGCGCCACGGCCAGCACCAGCGCGCCACACGCCAGGGCATACCGCGCGTTCGCCGCGTGACGGCCCACCGTCAACAGCGCCGCCGCCAGCCCCACCGCCACCAGCGCGCCCTGCCAGAGCGAGTGCACCAGCGCCCACCCCAGCGACTCCATCACCAGGCTGCTCATTCGTCCGCTCCTTCCAGGGAATCGAGCAACTGACGCAGCTGCGCCAGCTCCTGGGGGCTCGTCTTGCGCGAGGACAACGCCTGCATGGCCAGCCGCGCCGGAGAGCCACCGAAGGCGCGCTCCACCAGGTCCGTCACCAGCTGCCGCTGCGTGCGCTGCTCGGTCGCCTTCGCCCGGTAGACGTGCGCGCGCTGCGTCTCGTCGCGCTCCACCAGGCCCTTGTCCGTCATGATCTGCATCAGCTTCAGCACCGTCGTGTAGCCCGGGCCCGCGTCCCCAGGCTCGCGCCGCGAGAGGACCTCATGGACCTCCCGCACCGTGCTGTCTCCTCGCTCCCACAGCACCCGCAGGATGGCCAGCTCGCCATCCGTGGGGCGCGGCAGCACCGCCTCGCTCATGACTCCCTCGCTTCGAACATCCACGAGGCCATCATACGAACGGATTCGTAGATGTCAACGAAGGTCTTCGTAGATGCCGACCATGGGGTGGGATTCACTCCCGAGGTGTGGGTGACGTCAGCGCAAGGGCCGTAGCTTCCCCAGCGGGACGCCTGCCTGCTCCCAGGTTTTACCCACGAGGAGAAGAATCCGTTTTTCCGGGTGGGAAGATTTCTGCCCACGGAGGGAAGCGCGAGGGCCACGCAAGCTTCCCCCGGGTCCAGGCAGGTCGGACTGGGGGGAGGTGGGTGCGTTGCCGCGGAGGCGACCTGACAGGTCGGGCGCGTGGCACATCCGGTGAAAAAGGGTCTGCCCGGCGCGGGTCATCGGGGCTCGAGCCGCGAAGCAAAGACGAGGCAGACACATGAAGGCGTTGAGCAGTTGGATGGGGGCGGCTTGTGCCGCGGTGGTGGGGTTCTCTGGAGTGGCCCAGGCGCACGATTTGACGTGCACCAAGCTGGTGAACGGTCAGGCGTCGGTGACGGCCTCGACGTATCCGTTCACCGCGAACTTCAGCTTCCAGGTCAACAACGTGCATCCGACGTTGCCGTCCATCTTGTTGACGGCCACGGACCCGTTGCTGGCGGGTGAGGGGTTCGTCTTCAATCCGCCGCCGCCGGTGGTGATTCCGGTGGGCGCGTCGGTGACGTCGAACTTCAGCGTCACCCTGGACACGGTCGAGGAGTGCCGGGCGCTGGCGCTGCTGGACGGCCTGCCGGACAACAACATCGACAACACGTTCACCGCGGGCTTCGACCTGGGCAGCTCGCTGTGCACCGCGCGCGTCACCTGTGGAGACCCCTCGGGCGAGGTGTGCGAGAACGCGACGCGTGGGCTGGACTTCTGGCGCAACCACATCCCGGCGGTGCAGCAGTGCCTCGCGGGCGGGCCCATTCCGCTGGGCAGCATCGGCGTCGTCATCGGCCTGGCGGGCGCCGAGGGCATCCTCTGGGGCAACCCGGACCGCTACCCCATCACCAACCTGCCGCGCAGCCAGCTGGACCGCATCCGCTTCCTGGCCGGGCGTGAGCTGTTCGTCGCCACGTGCAACCAGCGTGTGTTCGGTGGCGTCACCGTCCCAGCCAACCTGCTCGAGCTCATCCTCACCGCGCTGGGTACGGTCAACTGCGCGGACCTGACCAGCCTCACCACGCAGCTGAGCACCTACAACAACTCCTGCACCACGGCGCCGTTCCCGGGCGGGTTCGACCCCGGTCCCTCGACGCCGGAGGCCGCGGAGGCGCTGGGCATCGACCCGACCATTCCCACGGGGCTGTTCTGCATCCCGCCCCTGCCGTGAGCGTCGGCGTCCCAATCCATTCCAGACACATCCGAATCACTGAAAGTCTTTGAGGTATCAAGTCATGAAGAAGTTCCTGATGTCGACCCTGTGGGCCTCGGCCCTGCTGTTCTCCGCCTGCGGCGGGGATGATTCCCGCCAGGTCCCTGGCAATGAAGACCCCGGCGTGGAGACGCCCGTTCCCGGCGGCGAGGACCCCGGCCCCACGCCCGGTGGCGAGGACCCGGGCCCCACGCCCGGCGGTGAGGACCCGGGCCCCACGCCCGGTGGCGAGGACCCCGGCACGCCCTCCACGCAGAGCTTCGAGCTGCGCCTGAAGGGTGAGAGCCTGATGGACTTCACCTCGCTGAAGGTGCCCATCTCCGACGTCACCATCACCGCCGAGGGCAAGCCGGTGAACGTGCAGGTGGTGTCGAACCTGCTGGAGATCGCCGACCCCATCCACGCGCCGCTGGCCGCGCGCTTCACGGTGCCTCCCGGCGTCGACAAGGTGCAGGTCACCGTGTTCTTCAACGCCATGGGTGACTTCGCCCGTCACTCCGCGCAGGCCTCGCAGCTCGACGCCCGCGTGGCGCCCATCACCTTCGAGGCGAAGGTGTCCGACCTGAGGACGCGTGGCCGCGCGGTGCTCCACCTGGACGTGTCGCGCTCCATCGTGGACACCTCCGTGTCGGGCTCCAACGGCCTGGTGGAGACCAGCACGCTGCTGCTGCCCTCCGGCGCGGTGAAGTTCTAGCCGACGAGGGAGGGGGGAGGCTCCCGGAGGGCGGCAGCGCGGCGCCCTTCGGTGAGCCCTGATGACGGGCGGGTCCTCCTCGTGGGGTCCCGCCCGTCGCCGTACTCGGGGACTACTCGGGCTGGGTGCCCTGGCCGTCCTTGCCCTGCCAGAAGCGCTTGGGGTGTCCGTCCCCGCGCGTGCCGTTGGACAGCCGGTCCACCCACGGATAGCGCTGGGCCTCCTCGGCGGTGTAGCCCAGGTTGAAGACGGTGGGGCTCTTGGGCAAATCCCCCGCCTTGGCGTAGTAGGTGCCGAAGAGCCGGTCCCAGAAGTAGTTGGTGATGCCGTAGTTGCCCTGCTCGTTGTGGAAGTGATGCGACAGGTGCAGGCGCTTGATGTCCTTCAGGAAGCCCAGCTTCGGCGTGTAGTTCAGGTGCTGGATGCAGTGGCAGAACTCATAGAAGCACGTAATCACCATGCCCCAGCCCAGCGCCGCCGCCGCGCCCGCCTTGCCGCCGATGAGGTAGCCCAAGGGCGCCATCACCCCGCCCACCGTGGGCAGCACGTTGGCCAGCGCGCCGAACAGCACGCGCAAGTCGTTGGGGTCCTGGTGGTGGTCGAAGTGGATGCGCTTCCACGTGGCCGCGGTGAGGGGCGACTTGTAGAGGAAGCGGCTGTGCAGGATGTGCTTGTGCACCAGGAACCAGCCGAGCGGGAACACCACGCTCGCGGCCGCCATGGAGAGCAGCGTGCGCACGGGGCTCTCGAACCACTTCACCGCGTACACCAGGCTGACGATGCCCACGGTGATGTAGGCCAGCACGGCGTAGTAGGTGAAGAACGAATAGACCAGGTCCCCCAGCGTCATCCGGTCGAGGTTGTGCTTCCGGTTCTTCAGGAACGAAAAGGGTGCGCTGACCGCCACGGTATGCCTCGCAGGTGGACGCTGCCCTTGGGGGCAGTGGAGCAGGTGGGCCGCGCCATGCCCGCCGGCCTGGGGCATGCGGCGCCGCTGTGAGTAGCAGGGCCCGGGCGCGCTCGCGCCACAATCATCCGGCCGGCTTTTACGTTTTTCTGCGGCCCAAGAGAAGCACCGCTGCTGTGCGTCCCCCCGGTGGGACGCCTGCCCTCCCGCCCGGGTGGGGGCCGAGTCGGCCGGTGGACTTCCCGGCGGGAAGCGCGGAGCCCATGTTCGACGCAAGGGATCAGCGCGGGGAGGCCCTCATGGCGGAAAAGGCTGGGGAAGACAAGGCGCGAGGGAGCAGGGCTCGGGGAAAGGCCGCGGTGACGACGCGGCGCACCCAGCCGATGGAAGGGGAGGACCGGGGCTCGCTCGCCCTACGTCGGCCCACCTCGGAGTACCGCGCGGCGGCCGAGGAGCAGGCGGCGCGGGTTCGCGAGGAAATCGAGGCGGCGCTCCTGGTGGCACGCGACACTCGCGAGGCCATCGAACGTCGCATCGCGGACGAACTGCACGCGCCGCCCGGCAGCTTCCGGGCGCGGGCGCAGCAGCAGAAGCCCAAGCAGCGCCGGACGGCGGCGCGCAAGAAGAAGAGCCAGGCTTCCTGAAGGCGGCGCCTAGCTGTTGAGCCGCGTGGCCGCGCTGGTGGCGGGGCGCGCGGCGTCGTCCACGGGGGCGGGCGGCGTGGCGGACTCCTCGCCCAGGCCCTTGAGCCTGCGCGCCAGCTGCGCGGCCTGCTCCCCCTTGGTGCCCAGCTCGTGGCCCTGCGCGCCGACGAAGGACACGCGGGCGCGCTCCAGCAGCGCCACCTGGGCGTGGAGCTGGGCGAGCAGCCGCTCCTGCTTGCGACCCAGCGCGTCCAGGTGGTTGAGCTCCTCGCCCAGTGAGGACGCGGCGAGCTCCAGCTGGCGTCGCGCCACGGTGTCCTGGGTGGCGGCGGCGCGGGCGCGAAGCTCCTTCACCTGTGCGTCCACGTCATGGGCCACCACGGAGTCGAGCTGCGCGGTGAGGCCCGCGTGGGCCTCCGCGAGCGAGAAGCTCTCGGAGGCCATCTTCTCCACCACGCCGAGCAGCTCCTGGCGGCCGGGGCTCGCGGGCAGGCGCAGCGCGGAGGTCTTGCACTGCTGATACAGCCCGAGCGCGCGCGTGGTCAGCTCCTTGGCTTCACCCGAGAGCGTGCCCTGCAGTGCCTTGCCCCGCGCCTCGACGGCGTCGGTGTGCAGCACCAGGTGCGAGGGCAGGGTGCCGATGCACCAGAAGAGCGCCACGCAGGCGTAGCCCACCACCAGGGAGAGCAATGTGGTGTCGCCGAGGAGGCGGGCATCCAGCACCTGCTGCACGTACAGGCCCACCGGGGTGAGCACGCCCGCGGCGGCGGCGCTCAGGGCGACGGGCACGGGGGCGCCGGGCTGTTCGCGGCCATGGCCCAGCCACGTCACCAGCGCGGCGGCGATGCAGCCCGCCACGCTCTGGGCCAGGGGCCACGGGGCGGAGAAGAGGAAGGGGAAGACGGGCAGCACGGTGAGGGCCGCGCGCAGCCCCCAGCCTCCCCCCTTGGCGGTCCGGGCGGCGGCGAGCGCCGCGCCCAGCACCGCGAAGTAGCCCGGCTCCAGCGTCAGCCGGACGACGGGCTCGAAGGGGGCCCACAGGCGCAGCGCCAGCGCCGCGAAGATGCCCATGCACGCTCCACCGCCCAGCGCGCGCAAGGTGCGGGACTCGAACTCCTCGCGGTGGAGGAACTGCAGGGAGAGGGCCATGGGGCTGCACCGTCCTGACTAGTAGGCGTTGTTCTCGCCGAAGTTCTTCATGGTCTTCTTGTAGAGCTTCAGCGACTCGCGGCGGACCTCGTCGTCACTCGATGCCCCCTCATAGGCTGCCTGGGTCTGGTCCAGCTCCGCAAGCTCCCCCGAGAGCGCGTCCGCGGACGAGCCGAAAAGCTTCCGGGCGTTGCCCAACAGACCCATGGCGGCGCCGCGGTTGCCGCGCTTCATCTCCGCCGCCGCGGCGCGCATCTGCTGGGTTCCCAACGCTCGCACGGCGTGCACGCGCACCTCCCGGTCCAGGTTGGCGCGCACCAGCGAGGCGTCCTGGGTGACGACGGCGGACAGGGCCAGCTTCGTCTGGGCGCGCGTGTCGCGGGGGACGTCCATGTAGTGCACGCTGGCCTCCAGCAGCGTGAGCGCGCCGGAGGTGGCCTGGGTGTCGAGCGTCAGCTTCACGACGACGCGCACGGACTGCTCGCCGGCCAGGTCGTACAGCGGCACCTTGAGGGTGGTGCCCTCGCGGGTGGAGGGCAGGCCGAGCACCTGCGCGTCGCGGGCGACGGGGGGCAACTCCAGGCGCAGCTCCACCTGGCGGGCGACGGTGCTGGTGGCCTGGTCCAGCTCGCGGGAGAAGACCTCCGCCAGCCGGGCCGAGTCCTCGATGAAGCCGGAGAAGCCGCCGCCCTGCTCGGCCATGCCGCGCATGAGGGAGGCCTGGTAGTCCTCGCCCACGCCGAGCGCGCTGACGGTGATGCCCTCGTCGCGCAGCTGGCGCGTCAGGTGGAACAGCTCCGGCTCGGTGACGATGCCGGTGGTGGGCTGGCCGTCGCTCAGGAGGATGGCGCGGCTGACGCGGTACTCGCGCAGGTGGGGGCGCAGGGCGACGGCGGCCTCGGTGAGACCGCCGCTGATGTTGGTGGAGCCATCATCGCGGATGTTGGCGATGGCGGAGAGCAGCTCCTGGCGGACGGGCTCGGTGACGGGGCGGCTGGGGAGGACCTTCACGTCGGTGCCGTAGTGGATGAGGGCCAGCCGGTCCTCGGCGGTGAGGCGGCGCACCAGCTCCACGGCGGCGCTCCTGGCGTCGGCGAGCTTCTGGCCGCTCATGGAGCCGGAGCGGTCCACGACGAGGGCCAGGTTGACGGG